>JAJZVE010000176.1 GCA_021845835.1 Pseudomonadota bacterium
CCGGGACGCCGCATCCCTGGGATGAGATCCGCGCACAGATCGCATTTACGTCTCGGGCAGATCACGGCACGCCCTCGGTTCGAAGACGCAGCGGGCCGCAATGACCTGAACTGCGCCGCCGCATGAGCAATCCTGATCGCTGGCGACAGAAAAAATGGTTTGCGGGCGACGGCGATGAATAGCAAACGAGCCGTGACGAGCTGCGACCGTCCAGCCGTTCGGACCGCGCAAGGCAAGAAAGCGGGGGCGATAGGGGCGCGCGATGATGCTACTCGAACACGATGCCAAGGTGCTGCTGGCGGAGGCCGGGCTTCCAATTCCACCCGGCCGGCTGCTCACCTCGCTTCAGCCAGGGCCGGTAGCGCCGCTGCGGCTGCCTCTGGTCGTCAAGGCGCAGGTGCCGGTCGGGGGGCGCGGCAAGGCCGGCGGCATCGCCCGCGTCGAGACCGATGCTGAGCTGGCGGCGGCGCTTCGCCGCCTGCTTGGCACGACGGTCAGGGGACATCCGGTGCGGGGCTGTCGCATCGAGGAGATTGCTGACGGTACGGAATGTTACCTGAGCTTTCTGCTCGATCCCACGCGCGGGCGGCTCAAGGTGCTGATCGCGGCCGAGGGCGGCATGGACATCGAGTCGGCTTCGCACCGCGAAAGTGTGCTTTCGGCGGATGTCGAATTTACTGTCGAGGCCGCCGTGCGGGCGGCCGTCCGGCTGGCCGAGCCGCTTCCGAGCCCGGCGCGGGAGGCTCTCGGCGATGCGGTGGCCCGCCTCGCACCGGTGTTCTTCGCACTGGAGGCGACGCTACTGGAGGTCAATCCGCTGTTCGTTCGGCGCGACGGGTCGTGGGCCGCGGGCGACGTGAAGCTGGCGGTGGACGAAAACGCCTTCGTTCGTCAACCACGGCTTTCGGATCTCATCCGCAGCCGCGCAGACGCCTATCCTGAGGCCAGCCTCAAGCTCTCCTCCGGCTTCGACTTCGTCATGCTCGATCCGGACGGCGACATCGGGCTGGTCACGACCGGGGCCGGACTGAGCATGCAGCTGGTCGACGAGCTGATCGGGCGCGGCCACCGGCCTTACAACTTCTGTGACATTCGGACCGGCCAGTTCCGCGGCGACCCGGCGCGGCTGATCCAGGTACTGCAATGGATCGCGGCGGGACCGTCAGTGCGCTCCGTGCTGATGAACTTTTTCGCCGGCATCACGCACCTGGGCGAACTCGCGCATGTCCTGGTCGCCGCCATCAAGGCGGTCCCGCAGTTGCGGGCACCGGTAACGGCGCGGCTGATCGGCAATGGCTATGACGAGGCCACGGCGATTCTGGCGGCTGCGGGCAATCCCCTGCGCGTGGAGACCGATCTCGAACGCGCCATCACGGCCGCCGTGGCGCCGCTCGGCCGGATCGCATGATGACGGGATTTCATCAAGCCCAGGCGCTGCCCTTCGTCGCGCCGGACGTGCGCGTGCTGGTGCAGGGGATCACCGGACGGGCGGGCCGGCGGCATACGCAGCTGATGCGCGCCTACGGCACCCGCATCGTTGCGGGAACTTCACCGGGTCGCGACGGGGGTGACGCCGATGGCGTGCCGCTGTTTGGCACCTGTGCCGAGGCAGTCGCCGCCACCGGCGCGCAGGCGAGTGTCGTCATGGTGCCGCCGCTTGCGGTCCTGCCGGCCCTCCTGGAAGCTACGACGGCCGGCATCCGGCTCGTGGTGACGATCGCTGAGGGCATGCCGGTCGCAGACGCCGTGCAGGCGCTCGGCGCGGTCCGGGCGGCGGGCGTGCGATGGGTCGGCCCGTCAACGCCCGGTCTGGCGATTCCGGGTCGCCTCAAGCTCGGCTTCCTGCCGGTCGTGTCGCTCGCACCTGGCCCGCTCGGCATCATGGCCAAAAGCGGCACGCTGTCCTACGAGGTCTGCCATCGCCTGGTGATGCGCGGCCTCGGCCAGAGCCTGTGGGTCGGCGTTGGCGGCGATGCTGTCAAGGGCACACGGTTTGCCGACCTGCTGCCGTATTTCCAGGCAGACGCGGAGACTCGCGCCATTGTCATGATCGGCGAGATCGGCGGATCGGAGGAAGAGGAACTGGCTGCGGCGATGATCGCAACCGGCTGCAGCAAGCCGGTGTACGCGCTCATTGCCGGCCACAACGCACGAGAGGGTGTGACGATGGGGCACGCTGGTGCCCTGGTCCACGGCGAGGTCGGAACCTTCGCGTCGAAGCGTGACGCGCTTGTCCGCGCCGGGGCGCATGTCTTCACGCGAATTGACGAGCTGGCCGAGGCGGTCAGGGTCTAGGACCGGCAATCATCCGCAGGCGCGAGATGGAATACGGAGTCCCTCGGATCGCGTTCACCGACCAGAGAACGATCAACATGCGACACCGGCCGGCCGGTTCGACGCCGGGACTGCGCCACATAACAGGGCTGGAACGGCTGGCACGGCTATCGACGCCGGCAGCGTCCCGGCCGCGTCCGACAGCGGGAGAGAACAGGTGCCATTGTCCCTGACCGAAGAGCAGTCTCGAATCGTCAAGACTGTGCGTGATCTTACGCAAAACGAGTTCAAAGGCCGCGCGCTGCGCTACATGGACGGCACCTTTCCGTGGGAGAACATCCGCAGGCTCGCCGAGATAGGCGTTCTCGGCATGGCGGTGCCGGAAGAATACGGTGGCCTGGGGCTTCCGGTGTTCGACACGGCCCTGGTGCTGGAAGAGATCGCCAAGGGCTGCTACGTGACCGCGATGGCGGTGCTCGGCGAGGTCGGGGTGCAGACGCGGATCATCGCGACGTACGCGCCCGAGCATATCAAGCGGCGCATCCTCCCCGGCGTGTGCAGCGGCGAGTCCATCCTGGCGATCTGCATGACCGAGCCCGACGCCGGCACCGACGTCGCGAACTACCGCACCAACGTGCATGTCCATGCCGACCGCATCCAGCTCGATGGCGTCAAGACCCTGATCAGCCGCGCCGAAGAGGCCGCCATGTTCGTCGTCTTCGCGCGGATCAACAAACGGCCGGGTCGCGAAGGCATCGGGTGCGTTCTGGTCGACAAGGCAACGCCCGGCCTGGCGGTTACCGGGAAATACCACACGATGGGCGGCGAATATCTCTACGAGGTGCGCTTCGACGGTTGCGAGCTGCCGCTCGAGAACCTGATCGTCGAGGACGACGGATTCCGGCGCCTGCTCAACGCCTTCAACACCCAGCGATGCCTCAATCCGAGCATCTCGCTGGGCATGGCCGAAGGTGCCTTCGACGAATCGGTGCGCTACCTCCGGGAACGCAAAGCGTTCAACCGGCCGATCGGGGAGTTCCAGGGCATGCGCTGGAAGCTCGCCGACATGTACAAGGACATCGAGGCCGGACGGGGCCTGCTCTACCGCGCCTGCGCATCCGCCGATCCGTTCCCCGATCCGCTGCTCGCCGCCGTGGCAAAGGTTTTCTGCAACGAGATGGCGCTGCGTGTGACCAGCGAGGCGGTGCAGGTCCACGGCGGCTATGGCTTCACCGATGAGTTTCCGGTCTCGCGGTTCTATCGGGGGGCCCGCTACGGCACCCTCGGCGGCGGCACCTCGGAGACGCTGCGCGATCTGATCGGCAAGCGGCTGATGACCGACTTCGATCCGGAGGAAGGCTTTACCCACATTCGTGCCGATTGAGTTCGGTGCCGCAAGCGATGACGACGCATCCGACGGCGGAAGACAGGAACGTGACAGTGGACCAGCGCTTGGACTGGCTCGGCCTCGAAGGTCGGGTTTGCGTGGTGACCGGTGCCGGAGGCGGCATCGGCAGCGCCATTGCAGAGAGTTTCGCACGGGCCGGCGGCAGGGTTGCCCTGCTTGATCGCGACGGCGCGGCCAGCGCGCGGGTCGCTGCCGGGCTGCCCGCGCAGCCCGCAAACGTGCTGCCGCTCACATGCGATGTGGCCGATCCGGACAGTGTCGCGGCGGCGGCCTCCGAAATCCTGCGGGTGCTCGGGCCCTGCGAGGTGCTGGTCAACAATGCCGGGTTCCTCAAATCCGGCCCCTTGGCGTCGCTGCCGCTGTCCGAATGGAACGCGATGCTGGCGGTCAACCTGACCGGGTATTTCACCTGTGCGCAGGTGTTCGGCGGGCAGATGTTCGGGCATGGTCGCGGCAGCATCGTCCACGTCGCCTCGATCGCGGCGCGCCAGCCGCAGGGATTAAGCGGCGCCTACAGCGTCGGCAAGGCCGGCGTCGTGATGCTGTCGCGGCAACTGGCGCTCGAATGGGGGCCGCGCGGCATTCGCAGCAACGTGGTCAGCCCGGGCCTGATCAGGACGCCGCTGAGCGAAAAATTCTACCAGCAGCCGGGCGCCGCGGAACGCCGCGCAGCGATCGTACCGACACGAAGGATCGGAACGCCCAGCGACATCGCCGATGCCGTCCTGTTCCTCGCCAGCGACCGCGCCGGCTACGTGAACGGTGACGAGATCACCGTTGATGGCGGATTTTCGCAGGTGCTGATGGGACAGATCCCGCGGCCCGGGTACGACGACGGACCTTGATCCGGCGCCGGTTCGCGGCCGGCCGGGGTCAAAGCGCGGCCGCGTTGGCGCGCATGCGGGAGACGATGCGGAAGGCGAACGCAATTGCCGGGCCGAGCGTTATTCCCGGGCCCGGGTAGTGCCCACGCATCACCGACGCCATGTCGTTGCCGCAGGCGTAGAGCCCCGGGATTGCAGTGCCGTCGTCATCCAGCACCCGGCCGTCCCGATCCGTTGCCAGCCCGGCGCTGGTGCCGAGGTCGGCCGGATGCACCGCGACGGCAAAGAACGGCGCTTGCGCAATCGGGCGGAGGCACGGGTTGGGCACGTTGGCAGGGTCCCCATTGTGCCGGTTGAGCTCGTTCGATCCCTTCCCGAAATCCTCGTCCACACCGCTCTCGGCGAACCGGTTGTGCCGGTCAACTGTGTCGCGCAGCGCGTCGCGCGCGACGCCGATCCTGTCCGCCAGTTCGGGCAGCGTCGGCGCCGTCAGGAGATATCCCGCCTCCACATATCGGTGCAGCCGGCGTCGGCCGGGACGGATGAGGCCGATGCCGTAGTCGTGGACGAAGCGGCGGTCGCAGATCAGGTAGGCCGGAATGGTGGGGACGTGACGGTGCGACCGGTACATCGCCATCACGAAGTCATGGTAGGAATCGGCCTCGTTCACAAAGCGCCGGCCTGCTGCGTTCACGGCGATGAGGCCGGGCTTTGCCCGGTCCAGGACGATGTGGGGAAAGACCGCCTGCGAGCCGTCACTGCGCTGCATGACTGATGCCGGCATCCAGAACGCCGGACTCGCGTGCCGGTCCTCGATCGCGCCACCGACCGAGCGTCCCAGCGTCAGCCCGTCGCCCGAGTTGCCCTGACAGGCCACCGAATGGTCGGCGATCGGCCCGGGCAGCAGCGCCTGTCGCCATGCGGCGCTTCCCGAGAACCCGCCGCCCGCCAGGATCACGCCCCGCCGTGTACGGACGGAATGCTGCCTCCCTTCGACGGACACGACGGCTCCGGCGACGCGACCCTGGTCAAACACCAGGCTGTGCACGGGCGCTTCGAGCCAGATCGGCACGCCGTTCTGGCGAAGACTGAACAACAGGCGGGCGGCGAGCGCATTCCCGAGCAGCAGCCGGGTACCGCGCGGATAGCGCACGCGGTCCCGCGCATGGCGCAGTCCAAGCGCGAGCGTGTGCCGGAAGGACGACAAGGAAGCAAACGGATGCAGCAGGTGCGCGATATCTTCGCGGCCCACCATCATGCCGCCGAGCGCCATGAATTCGGGCAGCGGCGGCCGCAGCAGCGCAAAATCCGCACCCAGCAGCCGGCCGTCGAACGGCACCGGGTACAGCGCCCGCCCGGCGAGCGCGGCGCCGGGAAGCCCCGGACGATAGTCCGGATGCTTCGGGCTGGGCGCGAATTTCACCTCGCTGCGGCTCTCCAGGTAGTCGAGCGCGGCGGCGCCGGCTTCGATGAAGGCGTGGCGCCGACCGTCGTCGTCCGGCGCACCGATCATCGCGTCCAGGTAGCGTCGCGCCTCCGCGGCGCTGTCGTCCAGCCCCGCCCGGCGGCTCTGCGTGCTGCCAGGGATCCAGATCGCACCGCCGGAAATCGCCGTCGTGCCGCCGATCTGCGATGTCTTTTCGCAGAGCAGGACTTCGAACTTCTCCAGGGCGGCGACCAGCGCCGCGGTCATTCCGCCGGGGCCGGCGCCGACGACGAGTAGGTCGACTTCGCTGTCCCAGGTGGACGGCGCGGCAGGTGCGACCGTTGGCGTCACCGGCGCGCCGGCTGGCCGACCGGTCACGGTGCCGGCCCGAGTCCCGAGAACAGCGCAGTCATGGAGCGCATTGCGCGTTCCGCGACTGTTGCGGGATCGCTCGCCAGGTAGTGGGCGTTGAAGACCTCCAGGGAATAGTCTCCGCGATAGCCGACCGCCCGGACACGCCTGACGAAGTCGGCAACCGGCGTCACGCCTTCGCCGGGAAACAGCCGATAGTGCCGGCTCAGCTCGATCAGGTCCAGGTTGCACCCGGGCATGTCGGCAATCTCGACCAGGAAGATCTTCCGTGCCGGAATCTCCCCAATGCCGTCAAGCGGCAAGCCAAGCGCGAAGATATGGAAACAGTCCAGCATGATACCGACATGATCATGGCCCGCCGCGCTGACCACGTTCCATGCGTCGCGATAGTCCCGGATCCATCGTCCCCAGCACAGCGCCTCGTACGCGATGCGGATATTCCGCGATTGCGCGAGATCGCCGAGCCGCGCCAGGTCCTCGCTGATCCGGCCGTGATCGCCGTCGCTGTCAACTGCCGTGTTGGAGCACAAGACCAGGACGTCGGCGCCGACCAGTGCCATCTGGTCCATCAGCAGCTCGGCAACGCCCAGCCTGTGATCCCTGACGTTCGCCGCCATGCCTTCGTAGTTGCGCAGCCCCTGGTACACGGACACCGTGATCCCGGTTTCCCGCATGAGGTCGTTGGCGATATCGGGGCCTTCGGGATGCTCGAACACGTCCCGCGACCACAACTCGGTGGTCACGAATCCGGCAGACTTCATCGCCCGCAACTTGCCCGACAGGCTGCCGCCGAAGGTCGATGTCGTGCAGCCGAAACGCACTGTGCTCATGGAATCCGCCGCTGTCATGCGTGTGGTGACGTTCCGTTCCGCGCGGCGAGCCAGACCGCACTACGTCCGTCGCCGCTCGCACGGCCGGGGCACCCATGCGTGGAACTCACGGCAGGATCCGCTGCCGCCGGTATTCGCCGAGAATACCGGTGAGCATGGTCCTGGTATCCTGCACCACCGCAAATCCGTGCCGATGCGCCTTCGCGGCCGAGGCGGTCTGGTCCCATGTGGCGCCGAACACACTGTCGGCGAACGCCCAGTCAGCGACATCGGCGAACCGGTTCGGCTGCAACCCATGCCGCCTCACGGCCGCCTGCCAGACCGGCTCCTTGTCGCGCATGAATTCGACGAGGCTGATGCCTTGTGCGGTGCCTGCGTCCATGCCGTAGTGGGCGGCGATGTCAGGCCAGACGTCGCGCCAGCGGAAGCTGTCCCCGTTGACGATGTTGAAGGCATCGTTGGCGGCCCGCGCGTCGGTGGCGGCCCAGACCATCGCGCGAGTGAGCAGGTTGACGTCAGTGTACGTGAAGTTCGCCGAGAAAGTCGGCTCGCTGCCCGGGAAACGCAGCGGCAGGCCCAGTTCGCGCAGGATGGTCGCGTAGGTGCCGACCGCGGACATGATGTTGCTCGGACTGCCTACCGCAACGCCGCAGATGAAGTGGGGCCGCAGCGCCGACCACGTCCAGTCCGTCCCACGCTGCCGATCGGCGATGTAATCGGCCTGCTCGTAATAAAAGTTTCTGACGCGCGGCCGCGGGTCGCTCTCCTCCGCGGGGCTCTTGAACGGTCCGAGATGGCTGCCGTACCACTTCAACCCGTGCATCAGCTGGATGTGCTGCAGCCGCCCGCCGGCGCCCTCGAGCGCGTCCACGAGATTCTTCAGCATGTCAACGTTGGGCTGCACCTTGATGGTATAGTTGCTCTCGACCGCACGGGCCAGATAGAACACGTGCGTCACATCGCGCAGGCGCGGCAACTCCCTCGCGCAGGCCTCCACGTCGAGCAGGTCAAGCGAGACCTGCCGCGTGGCAAGCTGATGCGCCGGCCTCCGGCGCGACAGGCCGATCGCGGACCAGCCCGGCAGTGCCGAAAGCCGCTGCAGGAAATTGAGTCCGAGGAGCCCGGAACTGCCGACGACGAGTGCCTGCTTCACATCCATGTTTCAGCTCTTGCGCCATCGCCTGCCGCAATGCGCGCCGGTTGGCCGCCGATCTCGCAACGGGGGCACGGCGCATCCTTATTCATTGACCAACACGCAGTCCCCCGGGCGGGTCAGCGACGGACCCACCCGGGACCAAGGTGCCGGAACGCGATCACTGCCCCTTC
>JAJZVE010000177.1 GCA_021845835.1 Pseudomonadota bacterium
GGACATGGCGGCGGCACGGGCACGCGAGCCGTGGGCACTCGGCGGAACGCGCGGCGCGGTCGTTGGCGGCCACATGATCCCGCTGGCCGCATACGATGGCCTGGGGCCGCCTGCGCTGGCCTGGGCGGCTAGCTGGGGCCAGTGGCAGGGAATGACATGGGAGTGGATCGACGCCCGCTCCAGGCTGGCGTTGGAAGCGGCATGGCGGCAACTGCTGGCGCCCGGCGTGTCGTGGGAGCGGGTGATGGCTGGCGAGGCTTGGGCTGCGTAGCCGCGCCGCCTAGCCTACCCCGACACACGCGCGCTTCCTTTCGGGGGTTTGACTACGCGCACTCGAAGGGGTCGAACCCGCGTTGGTCCTGCGCATACATTGCGTCGTCGGGGCGACCGGGATCATCGCCCCATGCCGGGTTCCAGTTGGCCCGGATGCTGGCTGCCGTCGTGGCGTTTCCGCCCTGCTCCACGAACCGCGCCATCATCTCGCGGCAAATCTGCGCGCCGCGTCGAAAGCAGGCCGTCCCGATTTCGCCGACGCGATCCTCACTGAACCCGCAGTCGCCCTGATCGTCGTCGCCCCAAGGTTCGTAGCTCATATCTGCCGTTCTCCAAGATCGGGGTTTTTCGTCACTCGCCGCGCGGCCGAATGGCCACGTCGAATCCGCTATCGAAGAAGTCGCCCAGGCCGCCCGCGTCGATCACGATGACCTTCGCTGGGTCGGGATGCGTCAGGACGACCTGCGTGCCGTCGTCCACCTCTATCTTCTCTGCCGGCACCCCAACCGCATCGAGAAACCGGCACATGGAGTCCGTGTTGTCCGCAGTCTCGACGCCGAGGATGGAATACTGAGCGTCCCCTCCGGCCACGAGAGCGTCATAGTCGGCGGGGATATTCCAGTGTTCTACGCGCATGATGCGTCCTCCGACCGGGGTCTAGGACGCAGCGGCCAAGAGGGCGCGAACGTGCCGCGTGCGATACTCGCGCTCACTGAGCAGCCGGTCCACCATGTCCTGCTGCGCGCCGATCTGCCGCGCGAGGTTATCCCGCTGCTGTTCCGCGTCTCGGAGCCGAGCGTTGATCTCGTCCGCTGCCTGCTCGGCCTGCCGGATCGCCGTGCGTAGCGCACTCCGGGCGATCGTCACGCCCGGCTCAGCCTGTTCTGAGTTCGACATCGGGCGCTGCGCCTCAATCGAGACATCGGCCTTTTGGTTCTCGCGGTCCATCTTGTTCCAATCCTTGCGGTATAGGGCTTCACAGAAAGTCTTGAACTGGTGACGTTGAAGTTCGGTCATTTGCATGGGGGTATTGGCGGCGGGGCCGAAGCCCCGCCGGTTGCGTTAGCCGATGATCCACGCGGGGAGATCGACCACCTCGCCAAGCCCATTCGGCGCGTAGGTGCGATACAGCCCCTTCGAGACACGATCCACGGACACCTCCGCAAGCTTCGCCGCCTGCCGTGCGGTCCTGGCGCTTCCGAAAATGCCGTCTTCGCTATCCATCACCAGCCGGCCCGAAGCGGCCAAGTCCTGCAAGCGACGGAAGCTGCGCACCTTTTCTTCCGTAGCCGGAAGGCAGCGACGGGCGCCGTTGTCCGTCACGTCAATGATCTTGACGGCAGAGGTGGCGCGGTTCGGATGGTTCGTCATGGCTCTGTTCCCGCCCCTGAGTGACCGCGAGGCGCCGGTATCGGCTTGCCTTTTTACCCGACGCGCGGTATCCATGCAAGGGTAAATCGCACCCAGGAAAGTTACGGTGGGCCTTCGGACATACATTTCCAACTTATCAAAGGCTTGGCCGGAGGCCGCGCAACGGCACGTCATCCGCGAGGCCGTCCAGCGCGTGCAGACCAGCGCCGATCCGCCGGAATATTGCGACCGTCTTACCCGACGCGGCTTGCAGGCAAGGACGGCGGATTTGCTGGTGGAGCGCGCGGACATGTTACGGCCGACTAGCCGGCGCGGCGGCGAGACGATCTTCGTGGCCGCTCTCGGGTGCCTCGCCGTCAGCCCCGCCGACCTCACAGCCGTCATCGCCGCGGCGGCTGCCAGGCGGGCCACGATCGAGGTTGTGGCCGATGAGTTGACGATCCCGCCTGATCCGCCCGCGAGCGTCCTGGCGGCTGTCATGGCTACCTGGGAGAAGCGGCGCCGGCAGGGATTACACGAGGCCGGACGGCTCGCTGGGCAGAAGGCTGCGGTCGAGAAGCGCAACGCCAAGACGGCGGCGGCGGTGGCGTCAGTGGAAGCGGACTGGGGCACCGACAAGCCGTTGGCCGATCTGGTGGCACGCAGCGGCGTGACAGCCAAGACCCTCTACAAGCACTTGGGACCGCGCGCCGACGCGCGCCGCACAGTCAAGCGAAAGGAGAAACTTCGTGGCAAGCCAAACTGAGACGACCGAAGACGAATGCGGCTGCGGCTTGTGGGTTTGCCCGATCTGCCGACCGGCGCCCGCTCCTGATCTTCCCCGTGCTCAGAGGCAAGCCATCTTGTGCGAACAGATTCGCCGATGGGAGGCACGGTGGCTCCCGGCCGCGCTCTGCAATGACTAACCACACCCACCTCACAACAGACCTCGTCCGCGACTTGCGCGAGCGCGTCGTTGGCCACCCACGCCTGATGACGGAGGCTGCCGATGAGATCGAGCGCCTGGAGCGCGAGCGCGATGAGATGTCCGTGTTGGCGGTGCGCGACGGGCGCGAGGTCGAGCGGCTGATGGCGGAGGTTGCGCGCCTCCGCGCGGCTTTCCGCGTAAACGCGCTTCGCTGGGCGCCCCATCTGACGCACGAGGAGATCGACCGTGTTATCGCAGGACGCTGATCGCCAAGATCAAACGACCGACTCTGCGCACGCGCATCACGTCAAGACGGTAGGCGAAATCACCGTTGAACACGCAGTGGCGATTTTGGCGAACGGGACGCGCGCGGCGCTGCATGCGTTGGGGGGAGACAACCCCGACCATCGCCTTGCAACGCTCGCCGCTTTCTTGTTCCACCTCTGCCAAGTCGAACCCGAGCGACGCGACAAAATGCGCGCGCTTCTTGGCGCGGTTGCAGATGAGGTGTGTCATGCCGAATGACCGAACCGATACGACCAGTGTTGAAGATGCCCGCAGGAATGTGAACGCATGGCTCCGCGTGCATACGGATGCTTGCCGCTGCGGCGATGATGCGCTCCGGAGGAAGGCGATCGAGCGCATTGCATTCTGGACAGACAAGGTGCTGGGAAATGTCTGACGCCCCGAACCGCTCCGATACGGCTGGCCCTGAAGCCGAGGAGTTCCAGTGCCCGGCATGTCGCGGCATGGGTGAGGTCCGTGGCCCCGAACGCGGGATGCCGTGGCTTGAATGCCGAGCGTGCGACGGCACCGGGGCGATGACGAAAGAGGAATGCGAGGCATGGCATGACCGACAGTCCTGACCAGTCCCGAATGACCAAAGAACCGGCCGGTGAAATCATTGAAGCCGTCGCCCGGTTGCAGATCGCGTTTCAGAACGCAGGGCTTCGGGAGCCGGTTGCTCTTGTGGTGGCGGGCGAAGAACAGAGACGGCTTCTGGAGGAAGCGTTCGCTTGCTATCTCGGTCACGTGAGCCGCCCGAACACTGAACGGCCGTGGGAAACCACAACGATCCGCGGCATGAAGGTAATTCACGATGTCGCAGCCTGAAACCACCGCCGACGAGCGGCTGACCGAAGCCGAGTGGCGCGACCGCGAAATGCTGCGCCAGCATTGGGGCGCGTTTTGCGATGCGGACTTGGTGCCGGAGGGGTTCACGGATCGGATGGAGGCGGCCGGCTTCATCGCCATCCGCCCCGTGAAGAAGCGCGATCTCGACGCGCCGTTCGCCTACGAGCGCGGTATCGAGGCTGGCGGCATGCTGTGGGAACTGACGAGCAAGGGGCGTGAAGTGTATGGCCGGTGATCCGAACCGCACCTATTACGGTGCGCCCATCCCACGCAGCAAAGGGCCGCATCCCGATCCTTTGGCAGACGCAATGGCATCTCGCCACTGCGTGGACTGCCGTCACTTCCACAAGGGCTACCGGCTGCAAGGCATGAAGGTTCCACCATTCTGCAATGCGGGCTTTTGTTCCGTTTCACACGATGATCCCGCCTGCAAGGATTTCGCGGAGAAGGATCATGCCGATGCCCTCTGACCTGTTCAAACCCGAGTGCGCCGGAGCGTCCCTGGAATGGCATGAGAAATGCCCGCGATGCGGCGCCCGCAGGCAGGACAACTGCGCGGACGACGAAGCATTCTACGCCCAGCTTGTGAAGCGCGGCGGCCGACTTGCCTCGCTCAACAAGCTATGGCCGATCGCCACTGCTCCCCAAGACGGCACATGGATTATCGGATGGGCTGCATCGGATTCGGCGCCGTATCGGGTTTCCTGGGGACGCAATCACCGGGGCGGGTTGTCGTGGTGTTCCGCCGCCGGCTCCTTCGTCCCTGGATACATCACTCACTGGATGCCAATGCCGGAGGTTGTGAATGACTGATTTAGTCAGCATCGAAGGAGATGACATCGTAATCCGCATCACGCCTGATGCTCTCCGGTTCGCGTCCGAGAACGGCGTTCTTTCAACGTTTTGTCCGCAGAAGAACGACTTTCGGACGGTGCGCGTTACCGACTTGGCCGCATGGCGAGCGGAAATGATCAGTGCTCTGAACCGCGAATTTGAGAACGGAGACACGCCGGTTCACCTGTTGCTCGACAGTTGCCTTCAATATGCGGTTGATCAAGGTGGCGAAGGGATTGAGATTGAGGGGGTGTTACCGTGAGAGGCGCCGCTGACCAGACCACCGCGCCCGGCAGTATCTGGCGCCACCGGAAGCGCGGCACGACCTACACCGTCGTCGGCCGCGCCGAGTTGCAGATGGCAACCGACCTCGTGGACGGCGCCGAACTCGTAATCTACCGCGGGGAGGACGGACGCCTGTGGGCGCGGCAGGTGGACGAGTTCGAGGACGGCAGGTTCGAGCAGGTGTCACTGTGAGCCAGAACCCGACTCAGACCACCGCAGCCATCGTCCGGGAATTGCGTGAGCGCGTCGTAGGACACCCCCGACTGATGACTGCGGCTGCCGATGAGATCGAGCGGCTGGAGCGCGAGCGCGACGAGATGTCCGCGCTGGCGTTGCGAGACGGGCGCGAGGTCGAGAGGTTACACATCGAACTCAGAGCCGCGCAAGATGCACTTGCACACATCCTCCAAGACCCGCGCAACCGTATCGTCATGGACCCGCATCATGGGTGATAATCAATCCACCAAGCGCGGTCCTGTCGTCATGGACCGCCGCAAGCCGCAACTGGGTGCCTGCGAACTGTGCGGCAAGACGAATGAGGATTTGCGCCCCTATGGCCCGAATGGCGAGCGCATCTGCTTTTCCTGCGGGATGAAGGACGAGGCGATGACCGGCAAGCGGTTCATGCACACCGTGTTCAAGGAGGGCTTCGATGCCTGATGTTACCGACAGACCGGCCCAACAGCAGACCACCGCAGATTTCCGCTGGCACCACTGCGCATCTGTGGACGAGATGCATGAGTTCTACCTGTCTAGACTGCCCGCGATCCGGGAAGCAGCGCGCGAATGCGGCTATGCGATCGGGCTGCACGGCAGCACGTTGCGCGACCTCGACCTGATCGCTGTTCCGTGGATCAAGGACGCAGAGACGAAGGACGCCCTTGCCGGCGCCATTCACCGCGCCGCGTGTGGGCTGCATCGCCCCCGCTACGAATGGGAGGCCAAGCCCTGCGGCCGATTGGCAACCTCGTTCCCGATTTGCTGGACGGAATGGGATGGCTGCTACGGCATCCCGAACCTCGGGCACATCGACCTGTCCGTGATGGGGCCGCAGGCATGACCGACATCCCGAACCGCAATCAGACGACCGAAACAAAAAGCCCCGCCGAAGCGGGGCCAGTTTCGGGAGGAAACGTCCAAGTCACTCGTCGAGTGAGATAGGGCGCAGCGCCTTTGCTTCAAGCGGTCGCGAGCGGATAGAGCCTCTCGACCATCTCCTCCGCCGTCTCCGCGCGCTCTGCGTCCAGCGGCGGCATGATTTCCGCGAACGCCTCGAATGCCCCGAGCCGGCGGGCGCGCTCCGTCATCTCCTCCAGCTCGTCCGAGAACCGCTCCAGGCAGTCGCGCAGCTTGGCGAGGAACGGCTCGTCCCGTCCGGTCTCGACGCGGTAAGGCGGCATCCGCGGGTTGTAGCTGTAGAACAGGGCCTTGTCCGCCTCGCCGACCAGCAACTGCCCCTGCAACCACGAACTTGAGCAGACGGAATCAGATTGAGCGCGCTCACGACCTCGCCGCGCGCGGCACCAAAAGCGGGGCGGCGTAGGTGAGCGCGGCGCGTATAAGCTCGCGATAAGCTCCCTTTTCTACATGAACCGCTATTCTATCCACTAGTTCGTCCGTGACCGCTGCGTGCATAGGCACATGTGATACCAGCAGCGGGGCGATGGCTTCGATGGCGACGCGCATAGCCTCGATGCCGAGTGATTGCATTGCGTTTTCTAGTGTATTATTATACCGCCTGACAATTTCCGCGAAGCGCACTTCCGCTGCAATGCGCGCGACATCCTCCGTCACCATACCCCGAGCCTGCTCCGCATCGTGCGCATCAAGAGCGGATAGGATGGTCGCAGCATCTTCAGCATGCCATGCGGGGTCATCATCACCGCCGCGGCAATCGGCCAATGCGCGAGCTACCACCAGAAGCCGTTCGTCGATTGCGTTGGTCATCTCACCCTCCAAAATGTCGCCAGATACTCCGCGCCGCCGCCACGCCGATCGCCGCGACCAGCAGCAGATACACGGTGGACGGCTCCGGCACCGGCTGCGGGTGGCGATCGCCCCCCGGCTGCCAGTGGTGGCCGTTCTCGCCGCCCGACAGGTGGCCATCGCCGACCTGCCATCCCCATGCCGCGCCAGGCATCATCCACGCCAGCGCGGCCGGCGCACGCTCCCACGCCGCAGACGCCGCACCGGTTGCTGCGCCTGCGCCGAGCAGCGCCGCACCAAGCATGCCGGTCCTGAGAGCCTGCGCGACGGTGATATGCGCGGCTTTCGAGAGGGCAGGTGGCGGGCATGGCGCCCGCATGGCGGCGTGGTGCGCCGTATGGCGCGCGGCGTGATGACGGTGACCGATTGCACGGCGCAGGAAGTGCGGGCGCGGTGGGGGCGACGGTGGGGCGCATGGGTTCACGCCGCTGTCCTCCGGTCACGTGCTTCCCTGACGGCTTCCTTCTCCGCCGCAGCAACCGTCGTGCCGGTGCCGCAGACGAACCAGCCGGACCCGCGCGCCGTGAAGCCGTAGCGGCCGTGCAGGTCCGGCACGGTGCTGACAGTGCCGAACACGCCGGGACCAAGGTCCAGAAAGCGCGTGTCGCCGAGGTCAAAGAGGTCAGCAACCGAGGTCATGCGCGCTTCCTAGTGATATGACATTCGACCAGGACGAAATGCGTGTCCGTCTCGTGGCGCAAGGGCGCAATGGCCGAGAGCGTCTCCCCAGGCTGCAACCCACCAGCATCCGCATGCCGGATCGCTCCCTCTGCAATCTGCGCCAGCGTCGGCGAAGCGGGGGTCTCCGCCGCTGGGCGCCCCATCGTCTCATTCGTCTGAATGCGCACGTCGCGGTTGCGCGCCGTCCAGCACTCGCCAGTCGCGTCGAGAAAGCAGACCCATTGCAGATCATGTTCCTGTCCGAGGTCGATCAGCACGTGGGCGAAGCCGTTGCCCCGTGGTGTGTCCACGGGGATCGGCGGGTCAAGGCGCAGCATCATGCCCTACCTCCCGTCAGGCCGTCGTATATCGCTCGCACCGCGCGGACCTTGAGCAATCCGGCTTCGATCGGATCGTCCGATGTCGGCAGGTCCGCGGCGGCGATATGCCGGTAGGTCTCGGCGAAGGTAGGGATGGCATAGCCCCCGCCGGGCTGCATGCGCGGCTTTTTCACCACGTCGCGCGCATTTTTCATGCAGCAGAATAGCCCATGTCCAGGGGTGGACGCTGGCGGCGCGCCATCGAACAGGCGCCCGAGTGTGCGCAGTTGGAAATCCAGTCCGAACCCGACCACAATTTTCGCCCTCAGAAGCAGTCTGCTGAGGCGGTCACGTGCCGCATCGGCCGGATGGCCACGGTCGGCCGCAACGGCCGCGGTGATACCGTGCGCATTCACCGCGCCATCCTCGAAATGCCAATCCGCCTCCGGCTGGATCAGCGTGCAGAATTCGTCGAAACCGAGGCCGTTATCGGTGCGCGCGATCGCCGCGACGCGCACGACATGCGGTTGCTCCGGGTCATTGTCCGGCAGGCGCCATTGCCATGCGCCCGTCGTCTCGCACGCGATGAATAGGGTTATCATGGCTCTATGCCTTCAGCCTGGCGAGGTGCGCCGCTGCGGCGTCCTTGATCTCGGCGGCGAGTTCCGGCCGTTCATCCTTCCATCGG
>JAJZVE010000178.1 GCA_021845835.1 Pseudomonadota bacterium
ATTCGGTGCGAGTGAGGCAGTGCCAATTAAACTTCAGGCCAGTCGCAACAATGGCCTCACAGAGCTCCATCGCCTTCTTGCGATCCACGGTCAGAATGTCATCAAAGAAGTAGAAGTAGCGGAAGCCCTGCTCGTAAGCCCAGACGATCTCCTTGATCAGCTTATCGGTACCGTGGCTGCGCACGCGACCGCGCTCAAATGAGGAAGTGCAGTACTCGCAGTGGAAAATGCACCCGCGAGTGAGCGACATAATGTAACGCTCGCCACGCTCCACATACTTCTCGATCGGTACCAGGTGATAGGCGGGGAACGGTACGTCGTCGAGGTTCTCAATCAGCGCCGCTGGTGGCGTACGATGGATCTTTCCGGGATCCTTCGTGTCGCGGTAAACGATGCCCGTGATGTCGGTGACCGCCTGCCCGTCAAGCAGCCGCTGGATCAACTTGGGACCCTGGACGTCACCCTCGCCGACGATTAGGTAGTCAATATCCGCGCAGCGCTTGATGGCCTCTAGCGGCATCCAGGAGACGTAAGTGCCGCCGACGATGACTGGCGTGGCTTGGTTCACCTGCTTCACGAGCTGGGCAGTGCGCTCGACCATCGGGAAGGTCGAAGTGGAACGGTTGGTAATGCCGACAATGGCCGGTTGGCGCCGTCGAATTTCGCGCTCGATGTCGTCGAACGACATCTCAAGTACGGTCGTGTCAAGCACCTCTACCTCAATGTTCCGCTGTTCGAGCCAAGCGGCGATAATCGCTAGGTTCCGTGGTGGATCGATCTGCTCATAATGATCGTAATGAAACGGTGCCGATATGCGATATGGCGGATTGATCAAGAGAACTGTCACGGGACCCCCACTGGGCGAACATGGTATGGTCAAGCGTGGCAAGGTGCTCGATGGAAAACTGGAGGGCGATGACTCGCCCCCCAGCCAGCGGCGTAGTTACGGAAGGTTATCTTCCTTCACAATCTCGTCGACCTCCTCAACCAGGATGTCGGTATCTTCGCGCTTTGTTTCCTCCATGTCCGCAACTTCCAGCTTGAGTTCGGCGTCCATCGTACCCCTCCGTCTAGATTGAGAGTGGAACAACAGGGCTGTGCCCGTGCGGCACTGCTCGCTTAAGATTACACGTATGCCGCACGCGAACTCTCTCCCGAGAAGAGCTATCTATCAAGGGCATTTTTCTAAAATCGGTTTGGCCGCACGATGTCTTGCCTCAACCATCAGGCTTCAGAGGGCGAGCCTGTGCCCCCGTTATGCGTCGCCACCAATTATCAATTATATGGAGTGCGCGTATCACCTATCGTCCCTGTCCCGCCCGCGCTTGTGCCGGTTCCGGCACTGGCACGGTTCCAAATGCAGGCGTTCTCGAGCCTTGCTGCCCCGGCGGAATTGTTCGCACCGCCATTGCTGCCTCACCGGCTCTGCTCTGGCCGCACCCGCTGTCCGGCCGTACCCGGCTTTGCGGCCTTCGCCTCGATCGCCGCTGCACATACCTCGGTCGTCTGTTCGCCGCAGGCCTGGGTGAGCCGGACGATGCGATCCCAGGTCGCCGGGTCGGCCTCGCGCAGCAGCGTCTGCCCGGCCTCCCACCGCCCGCCGCCGATCAGGGAAGCGGCCAGCCAGTCCCCGCCGCCCCACGGCGTCAGCCACACCAGCGGATACCACACCAGGAACCCCAGCACGGCCCCGCCCACGCCGGCGATCAGCATGTGCCATTGCTGCGCGACCTGGCTCTGTGCCGCGCCGATCAGCGCGCGCAGCTCCCGCACCGCCTCCTCCAGCCGCGACCCCGCAGCGGCGTGCCCGCGCGCCGCGTCCTCACCCGCCTCCCGTACCCCCGCGGCAACCTGATGCGTGATCTCGCCGGGCGTCAGCCGCAGCGCCGGGTGCTCCCCGATCGCCGCCAGAAGCTGCCCGACCGCGCGCAACTCCTGCGCCATCTCGCCCAGCGTCGGGCTGTAGTCCGGCACTGCCTGCTGCGCCTGGCCCTGCTGCCGGTAGACCAGCTCGATGCCGCGCCGCAGCGCCGCCACCTCGTCGCGCAGCGCCGCAAACGCCCGTTCCGCGCTGTCCTCGTCCGGCGTCTGGTTGCGTGCGTCCATGCGTCACGTGCCCCGACCTGCCTGCCGAGGTCCATGCCACGGTCCTGCCGCGGCCCGCGTTCGATCCCCAGTTCGCGCGTCAGCGCCCGGTCGATTTCGCGCTCCCGCACCAGCCGGTCGAGCCGCGAGCCTGCGGCGATCCCCAGCTCCGGCCCGCGCGCGCGCAACAGACTGTCGAGCTGCACATCCCGCTTCAGCTCCTGCGCAAACGCCGCCATGCGGCCGCCGGCCTCGCGCTGCGCGGCCCAGTCGTAGGCTTTACCGGCCGCCTCGTAGTCCCGCTCCAGCGCGTCCCACGCCCGCACCGTCGCCCGGCCCCGCGCCGCCAGCGCCAGCCGCTCCCGGCGCATACCCGCCGCCGCATCCGCCAGCGCCTGCCGCCCTTCGGCGGTCTCGCTCCCCCGCGCCAGCGCCGGCGCTGCCTCCAGTGCCGTCCGCACGTCGCGCGAGGCGCCCGCCTCGTGCGCATCGAGTGACAGGCCGGCCGTCGCCAGCGCCGCCGCCTGGTGTGGCAGCACCGGCAGCCCGGCCCGCCGCATTCGCTCGGCATCCGACCAGGCCCGCGCGTAGTCGGCTACCATCCCCTCTGGCCGTTCGCGCTCGGTCGACGTCCGCGGCGCCGGCGACAGCGGCGGGCTCTGGCGATCGCTCCGGCGATCGGCGGGCGCCTCCCGGCCGGCGTCCAGCCTGAGCCCGGCAAACCGGCCCCGCCGCGGTGCCGGCGCCGCGGCCTCGGGCGCCTGCTCCGGCGCCGACGTGCGCACCACGATCTCGCTGTCCGGCACCAGCCCGCGCCGCGCGGCGAACGCCGCGCCGGAGTCCAGGCTGGTGTCCTTCGCCCGCTCCCGCCCCAGCACCCACGCGAGATGCCCGGCGTCCGAAAAATCCGCGCGCGCGTAGTCCAGCGCCACCCCGTCTCGGTACCGCGTCAGCCCAACATAGGCCGCGTGCCGGTCCATGTGCGGTGTGGCCAGCACATGCGCCCGCTCCACCGTCACCCCCTGCGCCTTGTGGATGGTGGCGGCATAGCCGTGGTCGATATGCGCGTAGCCGCGCAGGGAGAACGTCACCTGCCGCCCGCCCCGTCCGTCCTGCCCGCCGGACCTCCATTGCCAGGATGGTCGCGGCAAAGCCGGGTGCGTCGGAGGCATTGGCACTCAGACCGGTCGCCAGGATCACCCGCGTGCCCTCGGCACACACCACCGCCTGGGCGTTGTAGGCCTGGCGGTATTCGTGCGCTTTCGAACGGCGCATCAGCGCGCTGTCCGGATCGGTCAGGTTGGTTTGCCGCTCGGGCGGGGGCGCCTCGTCCGGCGGCTCGGGCGGGGGGCGGCCGCGCCGGCCGGTCTTGGCGTCATGGGCGGCTTTCTTCGCCTCATGCTCCGGCCGCGCCGCGTCCGCTTCCGCGCGCGCCTCGGCTTCCAGCCGGGCACAGGCGGCATCGAGCTTCGCGGCCAGCGCCTCGCGCCGGGCGATCTCGGCCGGCAAAGCCTGCGGATCGACATCCTCGGCATCCGCCGCCTCGGCCCTGGCGGTGAGATCGGCGATGTCGGCGGCAAGCTTGGCGCGCAGCTCCTTGGCCCGGTCGTAGCGCACCGAGCGGATCTTCGAGGCATTGGCGTTGATCTTGGTGCCGTCGATCGACACCGTCCCGACCCGCAGCAACCCGCTCGCGCGCGCCAGCAGCAGCACGTGCAGGAACGCCGCCTCGAACACCGCCTTGTTGGCGCGCCGGAAGGTCGCGATCGTGTCGTGTTCCGGGTGCAGGTTGGCGGCCACAAAGCGCACGCCGATGTCGCGGTAGCTCGCCCGCTCGATCCGGCGCGAGGAGAAGATGCCGTTGGCATAGCTGTAGATCAGCAGCGCCAGCATCAGGCGGGGATGATACTGCGGCTTGCCGCCAGGGCGACCCTTCACCTGAAACGCAGACAGCTCCACCCGATCCACGGCAGCGATGACGAAATGCGCGAGATCGTCCCCGGGAAGCCACTGCTTCAGATCCATTGGAAGCAGGTAGGATTGGTCGCGATTGAACGGAATGAAATCGGTCATAGCCCAATTCTGCACCATCCAAACCTGGAGGGGAATCCGACATAAGGCTGCTAGGTCACAACGAGCGGGCGATAACTCCGGACAGCGGCACGCACCCAGGGACACGCACGGTGCCGCCGCTGCCGCCGACCGGCCAGGAGGCGGACGCACCGCCCGGCGTGCCGATCCTGGTCGATGCGCAGCGACGACCCAATCCGTCGACAATGCCGCCATGGCTGCTCCGGTCAATGCTTGCGGCCGGGCTGCTCGGCAGCATGGCGCGGAGCGCGACGGTCGCGCTGCTGGCGCCGATTGCCACCCATCCGACCCACACGGAAGACCCCGAATAAACCGGCCGAAATAAACCGGCCAGGCGCGATCAAGCGAGAGCATCGCGCCGGCACATGCCCGGAAGAACGTCCCGGAAAACGCCCCAGAAAAACGCGAAGGGCAGAGGGCATACCGCATCGCCGCCGCGCCGCCGCAAGGGGTTGTCGCGCTGCGCGCTCCCGCTTCGGCCTGTGGCCGCGCGCGCCCTTGCCCCGGCCCGCCGGGATGCGGGGCTTTTGGGGTGATCCAGCAACCCGTGAGGGAAGGACACCCCATGACCGACAAGGCGCATCGCACTGGCAGGACCGGCATCCCACCGCGCGACCACTACGCCGAGGTGACCGATCAGGTGATCGCGGCCCTTGAGGCCGGGACGCCGCCCTGGCGCCGGCCGTGGGATACCGCCAAGGCGGCCGGACCCAGCATGCCGTGCAATGCCACCACTGGCATCCGCTACCGCGGCATCAATGTGGTGACACTCGGCATGTCGCCGCTCGCCTTCCACAGCGGCGATCCGCGCTGGGCCACCTACCGGCAGGCCGCCGAGCGCGGCTGGCAGGTGTGCCGCGGCGCGCGCGGCACCACCGCGTATTTCTTCAAGCGCGTCGAAATCCGCGATTGCGACGAGACCGCCGGCGACGGGGAGGTGACGAAGCGCATCCCGCTGCTGCGCGCCTTCACGCTGTTCCACGCGAGCCAGATCGACGGCATCCCTGACTACGTGCCGCCGACGCTCGCGGAGGCGCCGTGGCGCGCGCCCGAGGCAACGGGGACGATCGTCGCCAACAGCAAGGCCATCATTCGCATCGGCGGCGATCGCGCCTTCTACTCGCCCGACACCGATCACATCCAGATGCCGCCCGCGGACTCGTTTCCGTCAGCTGGAGCGTGGAGTTCCACCATTACCCACGAGCTCGGCCATTGGTCGGGATCCCCGTCGCGCCTCAATCGCGATCTGCGGAGTCGCTTCGGTTCGCAAAACTACGCGCGGGAGGAACTCCGGGCGGAACTGGCCCAGTGCATCGTCTGCGCCGAGACAAACATTCAAGACTGGGACTTCACCAATAGCGTCGCCTACATCGCGTCATGGTTAGATCTCTTGCGCGCGGACCGCAAGGAGATCTTCCGCGCCGCCGCCGACGCGCAACGCATCGCCGACTACCTGCTCGCCTTCCATCCGGACTGGGCGCACCGCGACGAGCGCGCGTCCGACGGCGAGGCCGCCCACGACGACACCGCCATCGCGTCCGACGATTCGGCCGCCCCACTCGCGGAGGCCGCATGATGGCCCGCCTGATCACCGACGCGCAACGCGCGCAATTGCTCGCGAATGGCGCCACATTCAATACCGACGAGGCGTACGACCCGTTTCCGGTCGTCAAACTGTTCATGCCGGATGCGGCCGCAACCTGGCTGCTGACGCATATCGAACCAGAATCCCCCGACATCGCCGTCGGGCTTTGCGATCTCTGCGTCGGCTATCCCGAGATTGGTTCCGTCTCGCTCAGCGAGATCGCGGCGTTGCGCGGCAGGCTCGGCTTGCCCGTCGAGCGCGACCGCCATTTCGACGCGAAGCAACGCCTCAGCGGTTACGCTGCGGACGCAATCCACGCCGGCGCGATCATCACCGGCTGACACGGGCGACTTCGTTCGACGGCGCCCAGTCGCATGCGCGCAGTAGCGCCTTTGGCGACTGCGAGGACCAAAAGACCGAAAGGCCCGCGGATGGTTGATCTGATCCTGCGTCCGTCCGGACTGTTGCCCGGAAAGTCCTGGGCGCTGCAATTCCGCACTCACGAGTGCTGCGGCCCGACCGAGTACCACACGATCTCCCGGGTCTCCGACGAAGTCGCCCGGGAGATCATCCGCGCCGGGGCACCATTCTGGCTGTTTGTCGATCCCGACGAACAGCCACCGGCGAATGCGCCGGTGAAGCCTGGATAAGCAAACGCCGGAGAGCACGCGGACGTGCCGTCCCGTGGCGCGGCACGCAAGGGTCGAGCCGGGCGCCTGAGGCGCCCTTGCGCGCCGCACCGCCGGGCCAGCGACTGGCGGGATGTCTCGACGCAATGACGGGATGAAGACCTCGCCGATGCGAATCGCGAGCAAAGCGGCCGGCTGAACCGACAACACCCGCGCATCGCGACATGGCGCAGCGAACGGAGCTGCGGTCGTCACTTACCCCACGCACGGAGGAGAGCACGATGGGATGGCTGTTCCACAACGAAAAACTGCGGCACGAGACGCCGGTCGCGTATATCACGCGCCACTTCTCGCATGAAAGCGACACGGCCACGGCGACCGTTCTCGCGGCCGCTTCGGTGCGCGGCACCATCTATGCCGCGATCCGCAACGCGGACAAGCAGACCGGCAAGACCTATGTTTTCTGCGCCGTCATCCTGTTCAGGAACAACAAGCGGGATGGCTTTGGCTACAAGGCGATGGACGAGGGCATGGGACCGTGTGAGGTCGATTGCCCGGATCGCATCATCCGGCTGCTCTCTCCCGTCGAAGAGATTCCGAACCCATCATACTCCGCCGACTGGCGCGCCCGCGTCGCCGCTGCCAAGGCGCAGCGCGCGGCGATCCGCAGCAACCTCGGCACGCTCTCTCCCGGCGACACGATCCGTCTGGCGCAGCCGGTCCATTTCGCCAGCCACGGACTCAGCGCCGACAGGTTCACGCTGATCGAGTACCGCAAACGCACGCCGATCTTCGTGCCGCTGGCGCACCCGACATTCCGCTGCCGCCTGCGCCGCGAGACACTCTCGACCGCAACCATCGAGCACTGACCACGGGCTTACGCCGCGGTCTCTGACGGCCGGCCGTCGCGTTGCGGTCGGCGTCCCCGAATATCCAATCCGCCCGTCCAGGGCGCCCCACACCCTCCGGCCACCCACGCCCGGCGCATCACCCGCGCCCGGACGCGCGCGGCTGCCAGCAGCAGGAGCACGCCATGCCCGACGCCGCCCAGTTCACGCTCGGCCTGTTCGACAGCACCCAATCCGCTGGCTTGCCATCGGCTGACGCCGACGGAACCTTGGCCAGCTCCGCCCTCGGGTCGATCATCCATGCGCCGCACGCGGAGCCGGACGTGCCGGCCCCGGAAGACCGCGATGACGGCGAGCATCCCGAGCCTTCGCCGGCGGTGCCTGCGCTTGGCAGCATCGGGACGAATGTCTCGCTGGACGGAGACCGCGCGCTGGCGCGCGGCTGGCCGGCCCGCGCGCGCGACAATATCGCCGCCATCCGCCTGTCCAAGGAACTGGAGGGGATCGGGCGCCCGGCCACGGCCGAGGAACAGACGATACTCCTCCGCTTCGTCGGCTTCGGCGCGACCGAGCTGGCGCAAACCTGCTTTCCACTGCCGGGGGCGACCGGGTTCCGGCCCGGTTGGGAAGAGATTGGAAAAGATCTCGCGCAAGCAGTCACGCCGGCCGAATACGCCGCCCTGCAACGCGCGACCCAGTATGCCCATTACACCCCAGAGCCGATCATCCGCGCGCTGTGGCGCGCCGCGCGGCATCTCGGCTTTGCCGGCGGCCGTGTGCTCGAGCCGGGCATGGGCACCGGCCTGTTCTTCGCACTGCTGCCGCCGACGCTGCGCGGCGCCTGCCGGCTCACCGGTGTCGAATACGATCCGGTGACGGCCCGCATCGCGCGCTGCGTGCATCCCCAGGCCCGCATCCGCTGCGAGGACTACACGCGCAGTCCTCTGGGCGGCGGCTTCGACCTCGCCATCGGCAACCCGCCCTTCGCCGACCGCATCGTGCGCGCCGATCCCACGACGGCGGCGCTCGGCCTCAGGCTGCACGACTACTTCATTGCCCGCTCGATCGCCCGGCTGCGGCCCGGTGGCCTCGCCCTGTTCGTGACCAGCACCGGGACGATGGACAAGGCAGGCACCGCCGCGCGCGCGCACATCGCCGGCATGGCCGATCTGGTCGGCGCCGTCCGGCTCCCCGCGGCAGAT
>JAJZVE010000179.1 GCA_021845835.1 Pseudomonadota bacterium
AGCAACTGGCGCAGCCGCGCCGCACCGGCGGCGCCTTTCAGGGCGTCGCGCCACAGCGATTCGGCGACACGCTGGTGCGCGGCGACGGCTTCCTCGGCGGTGGTGACGGTGGCGACGCCGGTGCTGGCGAACGGCGTGCCGTCGGGGCGGAACGGATTGATCGCGACACACGCCCGCTCCCGCCCGCGCAGCAGCATGAACGCCGCACTCGGCTCGTGGACGGCGAGCAGGCCGAATTGCAGCCCGATCGGCTCGCTGTCCATCAGCTCGGCGATGCGCGACACCTCCGCCGCCGCCGCGAGCCGGCCCTGCCGGCGCACCCGGTCGGACACCGCCAGCCCGCCGGCAACCCCCGCTTGCAGCAGCGCCGCCACGCGACTGGCCGCCAGCAGGCAGATCACCGCCGGCCGGCGCTGGCCGAAGCTGCGCTTGCGCGCCGCCTGCACGCCCAGCACCTGATCGCCGGTCGCGCGCAGCTGCGCCCGCTCGGCGCCGGCCGGGTCGGTCGCCTCGGCCAGCGACTCGGCCAGCGCGGCGTCGAACACCTCGCCGGTGGTCAGGTAGCAGAGCGCGCCGTCCACCTGCAGGATCTGGTCCGCGCCCTCCTCAAGCTGGCGCAGCCGTTCGAAGAAGCCGATCGGGCGGCTGTAGTATTCGATGCCGACGCCAAGCAATGCCAGCGGCGAAATTTTCAGCAGCTCGGCCAGGCGCTTGACCGTGTCGAGCTTGATGACCTCGCCTTTCTCGTAGCGGTACAGCGCCGCCCGCGACACGCCAAGCCGCGCCGCGATTTCTTCCGCGCGCAGCCCGGATTCCAGCCGGAACGCCCGCAACTGGTCGCCGATATCGGTGAAGCGCATTCCGCCCGCCCCGGACTCTGGTGGCGGATCAGCCCGCGAGAGCAGCGCGCAGGATTTATGCGCGCCGTCTCAGATTCGATCCGCTGCCCAGCTTATTGCGGCGCGCCTGGTTAATGCAACCTTGTTACGATAAGCCGGCGGTCATTCCGCCATGCCGGCCATCGTCTCGATGGCGCGCACCAGCGCCGAGTGGTCCTGGTCGGCGCCGCCGTGGGCCACCACGGACGAGAACATCTGCTGCGCGATGGCGGTGTTGGGCAGCGCCATGCCCATCTCGCGCGCCGCCGTCAGCGCCAGCGACAGGTCCTTCTGGTGCAGGCGGATGCGGAAGCCGGGGGCGAACCTGCGTTGGATCATGCGTTCGCCGTGGACCTCCAGGATGCGCGAGGAGGCGAAGCCGCCCATCAGCGCCTGCCGCACCTTCGCCGGGTCGGCGCCGGCCTTGCGCGCGAAGGTCAGCGCCTCGCCGACTGCCTGGATGGTCAGCGCGACGATGATCTGGTTGGCGACCTTGCAGGTCTGGCCGGCACCGTTCTCCATGCCGACGAGCGTGATGTTCTTGCCCATGACCTCGAACAGCGGCCGCGCGCGGGCGAACGCCGCCTCCGGCCCGCCGACCATGATGGTCAGCGTCGCCTGCGTCGCCCCCACCTCGCCGCCGGAAACCGGCGCGTCGAGATAGTCGCAGCCGAGGCTGTTGATGCGCGCGGCGAAGCCCTTCGTCGCGATCGGGCTGATCGAGGACATGTCCAGGACGAGCTTGCCCGGCGTCAGTCCCTCGGCGACGCCGTGCGGGCCGAACAGCACGCGCTCCACGTCCGGCGTGTCGGGCAGCATCAGGATGACGACCTCCGCCGCCTCTGCGACCGCAGCCGGATCGCCGACCACGGTGGCGGCGGCGCGCAGCTCGTCGGTCAGGCTCTTGCGGTCGGGCACGATCAGCGCGTGCCCGGCGGCCTTCAGGTTGAGCGCCATCGGGCGGCCCATGATGCCGAGGCCGATGAATCCGATCTGCATGGCGGTTTCCCTTTCTCTCAGACGCCGAACGCCGCGCGCCAGCCCAGCCCGGCGACGGTTTCCCCGGCCGGACGGTATTCGCAGCCGATCCAGCCCGTGTAGCCGAGCGCGTCGATGCGCCGGAACAAAAAGGCCCAACCCAGCTCGCCGGTTCCCGGCTCGTTGCGCGCCGGCACGTCGGCGATCTGGATGTGGCCGATGATCGGCATCAGCGCCTCCAGGCGCTTGCTCACGTCGCCCTCGGTAATCTGGCAGTGGTAGATGTCGAACTGCAACCCGAGCCGCTCGGCGCCGATGGCGGCGATGATGGCCGCCGCCTGGCCGGTGGTGTGCAGATGAAATCCCGGCATGTCGCGATGGTTGATCGGCTCGATCAGCAGCCGCTTGCCGGCCTTGCCCGCTGCCTCCGCCGCCCAGGCGAGATTGGCGGCATAGACCGCGGCGGCGGTGACGGGGGCGACCGCGGCAGGCGGAATGCCGGCCATGACATGCACCAGCGGGCAATCGAGCGCCGCGGCGTAGTCAAGCGCGCGGGCGATGGCGTCGCGGAACTCGCGCTGCCGGCCGGGCAGGCAGGCGATGCCGCGCTCGCCGCCGGCCCAGTCGCCGGGCGGCGCGTTGAACAGCGCCTGGATCAGGCCGTTGTCGTCGAGCCGGCGGCGGATTTCGCCGGCCGGGTGGTCATAGGGGAACAGGAACTCGACCGCCTTGAAGCCGGCGCGGGACGCGGCGGCGAAGCGGTCGAGGAACGGCACCTCGTTGAACATCATGGACAGGTTGGCGGCAAGGCGCGGCATTGGCGTCCCCCTCTCGCGGTGCGCGGCGGAAGCTAGCCGGGGCGGGGGCGGATGACCAGCCGAGAGCAGCCGGCGCACACGACCGTCAGCCGCAGCCTCCGGCGAGCGTGGTCCAAACCCCAAGACGTCGCAGGGCGGGTGCAACCCGCCCTACAAGGGGGCGGCGGTCCGGGCTATGCTCGCTGCACGATGGCACCACGCGCAGAGCAGGCGGTTTCTGTTCAGACGGCTGCGCCGCCATCGTATCGAGCAGCGGCGGTCCACATGCATCCAGGCACGACTACGCAGACGAGCCGGCATGCCCGCTCGCGCGGGCATGCCGGACAGATCGGGCTGTTTGCCCGCCGGCGTTACTTGCCGCCCATCTTGTCCCACACCGCATGCGACCATGCGCCTTCCGGCTGCCTGGTGATCACCGGATCGGAGCCGCTGGACAGCAGCACCTTCACCGTGCGGTCATAGGCGGCGGGGTCGAGCCAGCCGATGCCGTGGCCGTTCTTGCCGGCGGCCACCAGCTTCGCCACTTCGCCCATCATGTGCTTCTGGTGCACTTTCGTCTGCGCGCCCGTGGTGTCGGCGTCGAGCACGATCTTCACCGCCTCGTCCTCGTGGTCGATCGCGTACTGCCAGCCTTTCATCGACGCCTTCACGAAGCGCGCCAGACGATCGACCATCGCCGCGTCGGCAAGCTTCGCGTCGGTCGTGTACAGCCCGTCCTCCAGCGTCGCCACGCCCTCGTCCTCGTATTTGAAGACGACGAGCTGGCTCGGCTTCATCCCCGCCTCGATGAGCTGCCAGTATTCGTTGTAGGTCATCGTGGAGATGCAGGCGGCCTGCTTCTGCAGCAGCGGATCGACATTGAAGCCCTGCTTCAGCACCGTCACGCCATCCGGCCCGCCGGTCGTCTTGTAGCCGAGCTTCGCCATCCAGGCGAGGAACGGATATTCGTTGCCGGAGAACCAGACGCCGAGCGTCTTGCCCTTGAAGTCCTTCGGCGTCCTGATGCCGCTGTCCTTGCGGCAGCTGAGTTCCAGGCCCGAGCGTTCGAAGACCTGGGAGATGTTGACCAGCTTCACGCCCTTCTCGCGCGCGGCGAGGGCGGCCGGCATCCAGTCCACGATCACGTCGGCGCCGCCCGCGGCGATCACCTGCTCCGGCGCGATGTCCGGTCCGCCCGGCTTGATCGTCACATCGAGGCCGGCTTCCTTGTAGAAGCCCTTGGCGGCGGCGACGTAGTAGCCGGCGAACTGTGCGTCGGCCACCCATTTCAGCTGGATCGTCACCGGGTCCGCCGCCCGCGCGGCCGGCACCCCCGCCATCGCCAGTCCAACGGCCGCCGCCGCCGTCAGTAACCACTTCCTCATACCTGCAATCCCCCTGTTGCCTCTGTTGCCGTCGCCCTATTCGCGGAAGGACGGATGCCAGAACGTCACCATCCGCTCGACCAGTGCAAGTGCTGCGAAACTCGCCGAGCCGACCGCCGCCGCCAGCGTGATCTCCGCCCACACCACGTCAAGGTTCATGCGTGCCACCTCGGTGGAGATGCGGAAGCCCATGCCGATGATCGGCGTGCCGAAAAACTCGGCCACGATCGCGCCGATCAGCGCCAGCGTCGAGTTCAGCTTGAGCGCATTGAACACGAACGGCAAGGCGTTCGGCAGCCGCAGCTTCAGCAGGGTCTGCCAGTAGCGCGCACCGTAGGAGTGCATCAGGTCGCGCTCCATCGCGCCGGTGCTTTCCAGCCCGGCGGTCGCGTTCACCAGCATCGGGAAGAACGTCATCACCACGACGACGGCAGTCTTGCTCTGCCAGTCGAAGCCGAACCACATGACCATGATCGGCGCGATGCCGACGATCGGCATGGCGGACACCAGGCTGCCCAGCGGCAGCACGCCGCGGCGCAGGAATGGCGAGCGGTCGAGCGCGATCGCGGCAAGCAGGCCGCTGCCGCAGCCGATCAGCCAGCCGGGCACCACGGAGCGCACCACCGTCTGCACGAAGTCCACGCCGAGCATGCGCAGGTTGTGCGCGATCGCCAGCGCGATCTCGGTCGGCGCCGGCAGCAGGATTTTCGGCACGCCGAAGCCGGCGCAGATCACCTGCCAGGCCGCGAGCAGCAGCGCGCCGAATGCGAGCGGCGTCGCGATCTGCCAGCCCCGCCCGTCGCGCCGCGCCAGCAGCGCCAGCAGCACCGGCCCGCCGATCACCAGCAGCAGCAGGATCAGTCCCGCGCTCACAGCCGCCCGCCGCGCCGGCGCACCAGGCCAAACTGCACCACATCGACCGCCGCCACCGCCAGCAGCGCCAGCACGGCTGCGGCAAACAACGCCGCCCAGATCTGCAGCGTCTGGCCGTAGTACGACCCGGTGAGCAGCCGGGCGCCGAGGCCCGCCTGCGCGCCGGTGGGCAGCTCGGCGACGATGGCGCCAACCAGCGCGAGCGTCGCCGCCACCTTCAGGCTGGGGAACAGGAAGCTCATCGAGGCCGGCCAGCGCAGCAGAGTGAACACCTGCCGTTCGCTGGCGCTGTAGGTGCGCATCAGGTCGCGCTGCATCGGGTCGGGCGAACGCAATCCCTTCACCATCCCGGTCGTCACCGGAAAGAAACTGAGGTAGCCCGCGATCAGCGCCTTCGGCAGCACGCCGGTCAGGCCGATGTTGCCGAGCACGACGACCACCATCGGCGCAATCGCCAGCACCGGCACGGTCTGGCTGGCGATGATCCACAACATCAGCGAGCGTTCCAGCGTGCGCACATGCACGATGCCGATCGCCAGCACGATGCCGAGCACCAGCGCGAACACGAAGCCGAGGCCGGCTGCGAAGGCGGTGACGCCGGCATGGAACAGCAGGCTCTTCGGACTCATGACCGGGTGGAACAGCGTGCTGCCCACCAGCTCGCCGACGATCTGGTGCGGCGCCGGCAGCAGCGGCCGGTCCTGCTGCATGGTGGCGACCACGATGTCCCAGCGCGACGTGCCTTCGTCGGCGAGGTTCTGCGCCGTGTCGAAATTGAGCCAGACCGCCGCGGCGTACCAGATCGCCAGCACGACCAGCAGCACCACCACGATCGGGCCGGCCTTGCGCATCATGCGGCGGCGCCCTGCTCAGTCATAGCTGTGCCCCGCCCGCAGCGCCTCGCGCACGCGATGCGCCACCTTCAGGAACGCCGGCGTCTCGCGCAGGTCGAGGTCGCGCGCGGGCGGCAGGTCGACGTCGATCACCTCCACCACCTTGCCCGGCCGCGGCGACATGACCACGATCTGCGAGGACAGGAATACTGCCTCCGGGATCGAGTGGGTGACGAACACGACCGTCATGCCGGTCCGCCGCCACAGCTCATGCAGATGCAGATTGAGCCCGTCGCGCGTGATCTCGTCCAGCGCGCCGAACGGCTCGTCCATCAGCAGCAGCGCCGGCTCGAACGACAGCGCCCGCGCGATCGAGACGCGCTGCTGCATGCCGCCGGACAATTGCCACGGGAAGCGCCGGCGAAATTCCACCAGTCCCACCAGATCGAGGTAGCGCGCCGCGCGATCCCGCCGCTCCGCCGGCTTCATCCCCATGATTTCCAGCGGCAGCATCACGTTGCGTTCCACCGAGCGCCACGGATACAGCGCCGGCGCCTGGAACACGTAGCCATAGGCGCGATCGAGTCGCGCCCGCTCCGGCGAGGTGCCGTTCACCACCAGCGTGCCGGAGGTCGGCCGTTCCAGGTCGGCGATCGCGCGCAACAGCGTGGTCTTGCCGCAGCCGGACGGGCCGATCAGCGATACGAAGCTGCCGCGCGGCAGATCGAGCGTCACGTCCCGCAGCGCGGTGGTGCGCTGGCCGCCGGCATCGAACACGACGGACAGCATGCGCGCCCGCACCGCCGGCTGGGTCCCGGCCGGCACCGCCGCGCCGGCGCTCTCCGCGACGGCGAGTTCAGCCGCCACGGGCGCGCTCGGCGAGGCGCTGGTCGGTGTCGAGCACCGCGCGCAGCAGCACGTTGGCGCCGGTCGTCACCTGGTCCTGCGTACTCGCCTCCAGCTCGTTGTGGCTGAGGCCGCCCTCGCAGGGCACGAAGATCATCGAGGTCGGCGCGACGCGCGCGATATAGGCCGAATCATGCCCGGGGCCGGAAACGATCTCGCGCGCCGGATAGCCCGCGGCGGCGGCGGCGCGGCGCACCGCGTCGATGCAGTCCTGGTTGAAGCGGACGGCGGGCGAATCCCAGACCCGTTCGACCGCGGCCTCCACGCCCGCGGCTGCGGCGATGTCCGTGATCGCGGCACGGATTTCGTCTTCCATCGCCGCCACCACGGCATCATCGGGATGGCGGAAGTCGATGCTGAAGAACGCGCTGCCGGGGATCACGTTACGGCTGTTCGGCCGGCATTCCACCAGCCCGACGGTACCGACGCCGGCGGGGCCGTGGCGCAGCGCGGTGTCGCTCACCGCCTGGATCATGCGCGCGGCGGCCAGCATCGCGTCGTGGCGCAGCGGCATCGGCGTCGAGCCGGCATGGCTCTCGCGCCCCGTCACCGTCACCTCGAACCAGCGCATGCCCTGCACGCCGGTGACGATGCCGATGGTCTTGCCCTCGGCCTCCAGGATCGGGCCCTGTTCGATATGCACCTCGAAATGCGCGCCGAAGCTGCGCGCGCCGCATTTCTCCGCGCCGCGGTAGCCGATGCGTTCCAGTTCCTCGCCGAACTTCCTGCCCTCGCGGTCCTCGCGGCTGTCGGCGAAGGCGCGGGTGAACACGCCGGCGAACACGCCGGAGGCGAGCATCGCCGGCGCGAAGCGGCTGCCTTCCTCGTTGGTCCAGTTCACCACCTCGATCGGCGCGCTGGTCTCGATCTGCAGGTCGTTCAGCGTGCGGATCACTTCCAGGCCCGACAGCACGCCGATGACGCCGTCGAACTTGCCGCCGGTCGGCTGCGTGTCGAGATGGCTGCCCATCGCGATCGGCGGCAGCGTGTTGTCGCGGCCGGGGCGGCGCGCGAACATGTTGCCCATCTCGTCGATCGTGACGCGGCAGCCTGCGGCCTCGCATGTGGCGCGGAACCAGTCGCGCACCTGCCTGTCCACGTCGGTAAGCGTCAGCCGCCGGATGCCGCCCTTCGGCGTGGCGCCGAACTGCGCCGTCTCCATGATCGTCGCCCACAGCCGCTCGGCATTGACGGCGACATTGGCCGGGATGCTCATCCGCAGGCTCCTGTCCGTAAGAAAGTCATCCACAGATTGCACAGATTACACAGATTGGAATTCATGATAAAATCCTTCTCTCTTACTTCTTAATCTGTGTAAATCCGTGCAATCTGTGGATAATCATTCCGCTGCTTCCGGCACGCGCATCGGGTTGTGCGGGTGCTGCGCCCACACCAGTTTCGGCAGTGTCGATAGCTGCGGCACCATACTGATGCAATTGTCCACCGGGCAGACATGCGCGCACAGGTTGCAGCCGACGCATTCGGCGTCGATCACCTCGTAGCGCCGCTTGCCGTCCGCGCGCAGCGCCGCGATCGCCTGGTGGGATGTGTCCTCGCAGGCAATGTGACACAGACCGCACCTGATGCAGAGGCTCTGGTCGATGCGCGCCAGCGTTTTGAAGTTCAGATTGAGGTCGCCCCAATGGACATAGTTCTTCACCGCGGCGCCGCGGAAGTCGTCCAGCGTGCGATAGCCCTTGCTGTCCATCCAGTTGGCCAGCCCGTCGATCATGTCGTCCACGATGCGGAAACCGTCATGCATC
>JAJZVE010000180.1 GCA_021845835.1 Pseudomonadota bacterium
CCGTTTCAGCCGCGCCCGCCGCCGAACACCGCGTCGGCGGCGCTGCGGTGGCCGCGCCTGCGGCCGATTTCAGCCTCCGCGCGCGCGATCTCGCCGCGCAGTTCGGCGATGTAGGCCTCCAGCTCGGCCACCCCGAGGCCGTCCATCCGGAGCGGCTGCAGCCGGTCGGGCCGCGGGAGCGCCCGCTCTTCATCTTCCATCATCAATGACTTCCCTGAAGCTGGTGCGTTGCATTCTGGTGACGGACGGCGGCTGTGACGCTTGACCCCGCCCGGCCGGGCGTCCATATGCCCGCCTCTCCTTTATCATAACGGCACGCTGCCACAGGTCGCGCGCCGCCTGCGCGAGCCGCGAAGGGTGACCGCCATGACGACCATGCCGCTGATGCCGAAGGCCACCGCCGTGTGGCTGATCGAAAAGACCGCCCTCACCTTCACCCAGATCGCCGAGTTCTGCGGCATGCACCCGCTGGAAGTGCAGGCGATCGCCGACGGCGAGGTGGCGCAGGGCATCGTCGGCTACGATCCGGTCGCCAACGGCCAGTTGACGCCGGCGGAAATCCGCCGCTGCGAGGCCGACACCAACGCGCGGCTGAAACTGTTGCCGAGCACTTTGCCGATCCCCAAGCGTGCCCGCGGCGCCCGCTACACCCCGGTCGCCAAGCGCAACGACCGCCCGGACGGCATCGCCTTCCTGCTGCGCAACTACCCGCAGCTGTCGGAGGCGCAGATCGCCAAGATGATGGGGACCACCAAGGAGACGATCCAGAAGGTGCGCGACCGCACACACTGGAACTCCGCCAACATCAAGCCGCGCGATCCGGTGATCCTGGGCCTGTGCAGTCAGACCGACCTGAACGCGATGGTGACGCAGGCCAATGAACGCCTGGCGCGGGAAGGTCATGCGGTGCCCCCGGCGCCGCCGCCGTCCGACGCGGACGAGGCCGCCTGAGCGGCCCCGCCGTGTCGGTCGCCGCCGTCGGCTTCAGACGTGCTCGGCGGCGCGCAGTCGTTCCATCTCCTCCTTCAGTCGCAGCTTCTCAAGCTTCAGCCGCAGCATCACGTCGGCATCCGGTCTGGGTCGCTGGTCTTCGTCGAATATCCGGCTCTCCAGCTCCGCGTGGCGGGACTTCAGGCTTTCGATGCGGGACTGCAGGGTCATGAGTCCTCCTGATCTGCTGGATGCGGTCGCGCGGGCCGAGCGCATCCCGGCCCGACCGCAAAATCGTAATACCGTTCCGTGGCGGAACGCCACCGCTATCCGCAGCCGCTGCGCAGGGCGCCGGTTTCGTGCTATGGGGCCGCCATGTTGAGCGACCGTGACTCGCTCCTGCGCAAGCTGCACGGGTTGCGCAGCGAGCACCGCGACCTGGACACGGTGATCGCCCGTCTGGCGGAGCAGGGGGCGCTGGACCAGTTGCAACTGGTTCGCCTCAAGAAGCGCAAGCTGCTGCTGAAGGACGAGATCGCCTGGCTGGAATCGCGGCTGATCCCGGACTCGATCGCATGAGCATGAAGATACTCGATCCTATGAAGACGGGCGCGTGACCGCCACGCCGCCGCTGGTCGGCATCATCATGGGCAGCACCTCCGACTGGGCCACGCTGCGCCACGCCGCCGATACGCTTGAGCGGCTGGCCGTGCCGCACGAGGTCCGCGTGGTGTCCGCGCATCGCACGCCGGACCGCCTCGCGGCCTATGCGCGCGGCGCGCGGGCGCGGGGCCTGCGCGTCATCATCGCCGGCGCCGGCGGGGCGGCGCATCTGCCCGGCATGTGCGCCGCCTGGACGCCGCTGCCCGTGCTTGGTGTGCCGGTGGAAAGTGCGATGCTCAAGGGGCTGGATTCGCTGCTTTCCATCGTGCAGATGCCGGCCGGGGTGCCGGTCGGCACGCTGGCGATCGGGCGCGCCGGCGCGGTCAATGCGGCGCTGCTCGCCGCCGCCATCCTGGCCGGCGGCGATGCGGCGCTGGCCGCCCGGCTCGATGCCTGGCGCGCGGCGCAGACCGACGCTGTGCCCGACCAGCCGCCGCCCGCCGCATGACCGGCTTTCCGCTGCCGCCCAACGCCACGATCGGCATCGTCGGCGGCGGGCAGCTCGGGCGCATGTCGGCGCTGGCGGCGGCGCGGCTCGGCTATCGCTGCCACGTGCTGACCCCCGAACCCGACAGCCCCGCCGGCCAGGTCGCCGCCGGCGTCACGCTCGGCGATTACGAGGATCCGGCGGCGCTGCGGGATTTTGCCCTGCACGCCGATGTCGTCACCTTCGAGTTCGAAAACGTCAGCGCCGAAGGTCTTGATCTTCTGGCATCCATCAGGCCGGTCCGCCCCTCGCCCGCGGTGCTGCGCACCAGCCAGGAGCGAATAGTCGAAAAGAGTTTCCTTAATGCCGCCGGCGTGCCGACGGCGCCCTGGGCGGCGGTGACGAGCGAATCCGACCTTGCCGCCGCGGTCGCCAGGATCGGCCTGCCGGCGATCCTGAAGACGACGCGGCTTGGCTATGACGGGCGTGGCCAGGCGCGGCTGGAACGGCCGGAACACGTGCTGCCGGCCTATCGGCGGCTGCTGCCGCATCCGCTGATCCTCGAAGGCGTGGTCGATTTTTCCTGCGAAATCAGCGTGGTGTGTGCCCGCGGCGCGGACGGCGGCTATGCCGCGTTCGACGTGGTGGAGAACCGGCACCGCGACCACATCCTCGACCTCACCTTCGCGCCCGCGCGCATCCCGGAGGAGACCGCGGCGGCGGCGCAGGCGATCGCGCGGCGCGTTGCCGAGGCGCTCGATCTGGTCGGGCTGCTGGCGGTGGAGATGTTCGTCGCCGCCGACGGCCGCGTGCTGGCCAACGAGATAGCGCCGCGGCCGCACAATTCCGGCCACTGGACCATCGACGCCTGCCCCGCGAGCCAGTTCGAGCTGCATGTCCGCGCCATCGCCGGCCTGCCCTTGCCGCCGGCGCGGCGCCATTCCGATGCGGTGATGAAGAACCTGGTGGGACCGCGGGAGATGGCGCTGTGGCCGGCGATCCTGGCCACGCCCGGCCTGATCCCGCATCTCTACGGCAAGACCGAGGCGCGCAGCGGGCGCAAGATGGGGCACGTGACGCGGCTGTTCGCGAAGGGCGGCCTGCCCGGCCCGTTCGGGATCGCGGCGGCGCTCGGCGTACTCGGCACGGATGCCGGCCTTGATCCTGAGTGAGCACGCGATCTTCCATCTGGTCGAGCGCTTCGGGCCGGGCGTGGTCGGGGGGGTGGCGGCGCTGGAGGCCACCGGCCTGCCGGTGCCGGCCGAGAGCCTGCTGATCGCGACCGCTGCCTATGCCGGATCGACCGGGCACCTCTCGATCGCCCTGGTGGTCGGCGCCGCCGCTGCCGGCGCGATCCTGGGCGACAATCTCGGCTACCTGATCGGCCGCAGCCTCGGCTACGCCGTGCTGCACCGCTGGGGAAAATATGTCGGGCTGAGCGAGGACCGCCTGCTGCTCGGCCGCTATCTGTTCCGCCGGCACGGCGGCAAGGTGGTGTTCTTCGGCCGCTTCGTCGCCCTGCTGCGCACGCTCGCCGCCCTGCTCGCCGGCGCCAACCGGATGCCCTGGCCGCATTTCCTGTTCGCCAACGCGGCCGGCGGCATCCTGTGGGCCTGCGCCTACGGGTTCGGCGCCTATGCGCTCGGCAATGAGGTCAGGCGCATCAGCGGGCCGGCGGCGATCGTGCTCGGCGCGGCGGCAACGATCGCGGTGGTGACGGGCGTGCTTTACCTGCGCAAGCACGAGGCGCAGCTCACCGAGCAGGCGCGGCGCGCTTTGGCCGACCGCTGACCCGTCACGCCGGCCCCAGCAGGCGTGGATCGAAGCGGAACGGTTCGGTCGAGACGACCCGTGCCAGTCCGGCCGCCGGATGCAGCGGATCGAGCAGCAGGTTGGCCGCCTGCGGCACGATCACCGACGCCACGCGCAGCACCGGCGTGGCGCGCTGCGCGAGCCAGCGGTCGCCGGTTTCGCGCGGCCCCGCCGCCCCCGGCACGGCCTGTTGCGGCGGCGGGTCGTCGGGCAGCTCGGCCCGCAGCATCACGTAATCGTCCGGCAGATCCTCCGGTGCGAGGTCAAGATGGACCAGCACCTCCACCAGCGCGAGCGCCGGATGCTCGGCGAGATAAACGACCGGCCGTCCGGGGCTGTTCCAGCGTCCGCCGAGGCGCCGCGCGCCTTCTCCGTCCAGCGCCGCGAACGGCGCCCGGCAGAGGCGCCACGCCGCAATCAAGCAGCGATGCCGTGATCGATCCAGCCCAGCACGCGCGCGACCCGCTGGGCGCCCAGATCGGTATCGAGCAGGTCGAGCGGCGCGGCTCCGTCCAGCACCCGGCTCGGGCGCCGCAGCCACCGCGCCGCCTTGTCCAGCCCGCCGAACGTTTCGCGCGCCTGCGCGATCACGCGCAGCAGCCGCATCAGCCGGTCCGACTGCTCCGGCGACAGGGTGCCGAGGCCTCGCCGGTGCGCGAGCGTCTTGCGCGAGATCGCCAGCCGATCGAGCTCGGCGGCCGTCACGATGCCGTCCGCCACCACCTCGTCAACCAGCGCCACCGGCAGCCCCGCCCGCACCGCGGCGGCGAGCCGCGCCGCACCGGCATCCTCGCGAACGTCGTCAAGCAGCCTAAGCGCCGCACTCATGCCGGCTTCCGCCCATATGCACCAACCATGAGGAGATATCGCCGCAACGCCGCAGCCATTCAAGGGGGCGGGCCGGGGCGCGGCCGCAGCCGCTCCGCCGCCGCGCGCACGCACGTCTCGAACAGATCGAGGTCGGCCCAGCGCAGCGCCGGCGGCAGTTCCGCCGTCGCCAGCGCCCCGCCGGAGGCGGCGATGGCGCCGTCGATCATCAGGTTCTCGCAGCAGCCGAACGCCTCCACCGCCATCCCCTCGCCGTCCCGCCAGGTTCCGTCCGGATCGCATTGCGCGCCGGGCAGGCGCCGCGTACGCTCGGTGAACGGGTCGGCGCAGCCGCTCCAGCCGAACACCGGCAGGCCGAGCGCGCGGGCGAAACCGATCTCGAACACCGTGCCGACATCCGCGCTCGGCCCGCGGAACGGCGTGAGGTTGGCGATCAGCGCGGCGCAGCCGCGGATATGCGCCTCGTTGCGGCGCGCGATGCGCTGCCATTCCGGCAGGCCGGCCCACGCCGGCGGCTCGTCCTCCAGCGGGTCGAGCGGGAACACGCCCGCCAGCCCATGACGGGCGCAGACCGATTTCAGCGCCGCGCCGCGATCGGCGGGCGCGGGGAGGAATACGTCGGGGCCGGCGAGATAGACGCGCATGGCGCAACCCTGCCCCACCACAAGGCGGGAACGGAAGGGGCAATGCGCGCCGCCGGCCGGCTTGATGCCGCGCGGCGGAGGTGAGAGAACCCGCCCACGCGGAGAATTTCAAGAGGACGGCATGGCGAAGATCAAGGTCGCAACCCCGGTGGTGGAACTCGACGGCGACGAGATGACGCGCATCATCTGGGGCTTCATCAAGGACCGGCTGATCCTGCCGTACCTCGACATCGACCTGAAGTATTACGACCTCGGCATCGAGCACCGCGACGCCACCGACGACCAGGTGACGGTGGATGCCGCCTACGCGATCAAGCAGTACGGCGTCGGCGTCAAGTGCGCCACCATCACGCCGGACGAGGCGCGCGTCGCCGAATTCAAGCTCAAGAAGATGTGGCGCAGCCCCAACGGCACTATCCGCAACATCCTCGACGGCACCATCTTCCGCGAACCGATCATCTGCCGCAACGTGCCCCGCCTGGTGCCGCACTGGACGCAGCCGATCGTCATCGGCCGCCACGCCTACGGCGACGTGTACCGCGCGAGCGAAATGAAGGTGCCCGGCCCCGGCCGCGTCACCCTGACCTATCAGCCGGCGGACGGCGGCAAGCCGACGGTGCTGGAGGTGCATGACTTCAAGGGCGCCGGCGTGGTGATGGGCATGCACAACACCCGCGCCTCCATCGAGGGCTTCGCCCGCGCCACCTTCAACTACGGGCTGGTGCGCAAGTACCCGGTGTATCTCTCCACCAAGAACACGATCCTGAAGGCCTATGACGGCATGTTCAAGGACGTGTTCGCCGAGATCTTCGAGCAGGAATTCGCCGCGGAATACAAGAAGCAGGGCCTGACCTACGAGCACCGGCTGATCGACGACATGGTGGCCTGCGCGCTCAAATGGACCGGCGGCTATCTCTGGGCGTGCAAGAACTACGACGGCGACGTGCAGAGCGATATCGTGGCGCAGGGCTTCGGCTCGCTCGGCCTGATGACCAGCGTGCTGATGAGCCCCGACGGCAAGACGGTGGAAAGCGAGGCGGCGCACGGCACCGTCACGCGCCACTACCGCGAGCACCAGAAGGGCCGGGAGACCAGCACCAACCCGATCGCCTCGATCTTCGCCTGGACCCGCGGCCTCGCCTATCGTGGCCAGTTCGACGGTACGCCCGAGGTTACGCGCTTCGCCGAGACGCTGGAGCGGGTGTGCGTCGAGACCGTCGAGTCGGGATCCATGACCAAGGATCTCGCCCTGCTGGTGGGCACGGAGCAGCGCTGGCTGAACACCCAGGACTTCCTGGCCAGGATCGACGACAACCTGCGCGCGGCGATGGCGGCGGGGGGCTGAAGGGCCGCTCCGCGCCCGCCCCGGACCGTCCCCTCGCTGGCGCCCGCCGTCAGCGGATGGCGGTGGCGCAAGCCCCCTGTCTCACACGTCCGGGAGCCGGGGTGAGCGAGACTCGACGCGGCGGGGCCGGCCGGTCATCGTTGCGCCTCCCGCCGCCCCCGCCCGTGCCGATCCGGCACGCGACAGGACCGCAGCGCGGGAGGAGATGCTGCCCTTGTTCGCCCCTGCCCTGCTCGCGCTGCTTGCGGCGGCACTCGCTCCACCCCTGGCCCGCGCCGACGTCGTGGCCGAAGCAGGCCACCGCACCGGGCTGTCGGACGGCGCCGGCAACCGCGTGGAGGTCGATCCGGTGCCGGGCGGCCGCCTGCGGGTGAGCGGCGACCGCAACGAGGTGCTCTACGCCCCGATCGCACCCGGCCCGGTGCTTGCCATGGAGGGGACCGACAACAGCGTTGCCGCCGGCGGCGACGGCGCGGCCAGCGCCGTCCTCGCCCCGCCGGTGCCGCTGGAGCCGCCGCCGCCCGCGACCGTCCCGCCGCCGGCGCGGGCCGATCTCGGCACGATGGTGGTGCGCGGCGACGCGGTCAGCCGGACGATCGACTGCACCGGCCGGAACGTACTGATCGAGGGCAACGAAAGCAGCTTCACGCTGCGCGGCGGCTGCCGCTCCGTCACCGTGCTGGGCCATGCCGACACGGTGCTGGCCGAGCTGCAGCCCGGCGCGCGCATCGCCATCGGCGGCGATGCCGTCACGCTGCGCTACCGGCTGACCGGCGGCGGCCCGGCGCCGATCATCTCCGTCACTGGCAGCAACAGCCGGGCGCTGCAGGTCAGCAGCGCGGCGCCGTGAGCCACCCGGCGGCGGCGTCCGCCGGCTTCCCCCATCCCCGCGACACAGGTGTTGAACACGGGGGCGCGCCCTCGTTACGGTGCGGAACGCTGCTTTTGGGGGGCGAACGATGTCCGAGAACACGACACAATCGGCGCCGAAGCGGACCGCGTGGCTGAAGGCCGTGCTCGGCGTGGACGTGGAGGTCCTCAAGGCGCGCGGCAACGGGCCGCAGATCGGCACGGGGCGCGGCACGACGCAGGGCGGATGGCAGTCGGGCAGGCCGGGCGGCGAGCGTCCGACCGAAGGCCCGCAGATCGGCACGGGGCGCGGCCAGACCACGACGCCCACGACCGCGCCGCCGCAACCGCCCACGGACAGCTACACCAGCGATCTGCCGCCGCCGCCGCCGCCGAAGAAGAACGAAATCGACCTTTCGGTGCTGCCGCCCGGAACGGTGGAATGGACGAAAGGGATCGACATCGACGGCCTCAGGAAGGGGAAGGACATCAAGTCCGGCGCGTTCGGCTCCGTCTTCTGGCTCGACTCGCCCAGGGAAGGCTCGCCGCCGCTGGTGATGAAGGTGCCGAGCGGGATCGGCTCGCAGACCGAACTGGAGCACGAGTCGGAATTCTACCGCCGCGCCGGCGACCATCCGAACCTGCCCAAGTGCCTCGGGATGAGCGAAATCCAGGGCGTCAGGGGCCTTGTCATTGAGGGCATCAAGGGCAAGGACATGACCGGCACGATGGACGAGATGCAGAAGCTGTACGACGACGGCAAGCTTTCGCATTCGGAGTTCTTCGGCACCCTGCAGTACACGCTCGGCCAGATCGTCGATACGCTGGAGCACCTGGAACAGCAGGGCATCGTCCACAACGACAAGA
>JAJZVE010000181.1 GCA_021845835.1 Pseudomonadota bacterium
CGGACGTCTCAGGCGCCGGCCGGCCCGCTCGCGAACATCGCCACGAACGCGCCCGCCTTGTGCCGCCAGTCGGCGGCGGCGGCGGCGGCGTGGCCGCCGGCGCGCAGGCGCTCGCGCAGCGCCGCATCACCGCGCAGCGCCAGCATCGCCTCTGCGATCGCGGCGACCGCGTGGCCGTCCACCAGCAGGCCGTTGACGCCGTGGCGCACCGCATCCGTGCTGCCGCCGTCGCTGCCGGCGATCACCGGCAGGCCGCAGGCGTTGGCCTCCAGGAACACGAGGCCGAAGCCTTCGGTGTCGCCGTTGGCGAGCCGGCGGTTGGGCATGACGAACACGTCGCCGAGCACGTAGTGCTGCACCAGCTCCTCGCCGGCCACGGCGCCGGCGAACACCACCTTGTCGGCGACGCCGCAGTCCGCCGCGATGGCGGCCAGCGCCGGGCGGTACGGGCCGTCGCCGACCACCAGATAGCGGCTGTCCGGATACGCCGCCGCCACCGTGGCGAAGGCGCGGATGGCGTGGTCGATGCCCTTCTTCTCCAGCAGCCGGCACACCGAGACGAACACGAAGCAGCCCGCCAGCCCGTGCTGCGCCACCAGGTCGGCCGGGCGCGGCAGCGGGCGGAAGCGGGCGCCGTCCACCCCGTTCTCGATCAGCCGGATGCGCCCCTGCCCGGCCGCGCCCAGCAGCTCGTCCACCACGCCGGCGGTGAAGCGGCTGACCACGACGATGTGGTGCGCGGCCAGCAGCGCGCGGCGGCGGCGGTCCAGCCGCACGTCGTAGTCGTCGCGCGTGGTGATCTCCTCGCCATGCACATAGACCGCGCGCGTGACCCAGGGGGCGCAGACGCGCAGCGCGCCGAGCAGCCAGGCGCTGGCGACCAGCTCGCCGACGCACACCGCCGCCACCCGCTCGCGCAGCAGGCAGCGCGCCAGCACCGCCAGCAGCCGGGCGCGGATGGCGGCGTCGTGCAGGCGGAACCACGCCCGGCCCAGCCGGCCGGGGAGCGCGCGGCCGGGAGCATCGGCGTGCATCACGGTGCGCAGCAGGTTCAGCCGGATCACCGGGTACGGCGCCAGCCGGTCGTGCTCGCGCCAGGCGATCAGCGGCAGGCCGTCGAGGTAGCTCAATTTCGGCGCGATCACCGTGATCGCGCCGTCGGCGTGGCGGGCGAGCGCGTCATAGACGTTGGCCGAGCCGCCGCGCACCGGGGGGAGGTTGTTGGTGACCAGCAGGATGCGGCGGCGGGGCGCGCGCGGCGCCATGTCATGCGGCATCGGGCGGCCGGGCGGGCGGGGCGGACAGCAGCGCCGGCAGCTCCGGCGCGGCCACGAAGCGCACGCCGAAGCGGCCGGCCAGCAGGTCGAGGATGGCGGACAGCCGGTCGTAGAACAGGTGCAGCCCGGCCCGGCTGCGCACATACGGATTGTGCCCGACGCTGAGCGAGGAACTGTGCAGGCTCAGCGCCAGCAGGTTCTGCCGGCGCCGCAGCAGCACGCCGACCAGCCGCCCGACCGCGGTCGCGTCGTTGCCCTCCGGCGACAGCGTGATGCGCTCGGCGCAGCGGGTCCAGGCCAGCAGGCCGGGCAGACGCGCGCGGGCGATGCCGCGGTACTGCGGCTCGGCGGCGGCGAGCCAGCGGTAGGCGCGCGCGGCCGGCCGGCCGCCCCAGCCGACGATGCTGCGGCACAGCGGCAGCTCCAGCAGCCGGCGGGAGCGGCCGAACCAGAAGCTGCGGTAGTCGCTGGCGGAGAAGTCCGGTCCCGCCTCGTCGGCGAACGAGGTGCAGGGGGCGATGCTGGTGTCGACCAGGAAGCCGTGGCGTTCCAGCAGCGCCGGCGTGTGCGCCCCCAGCCCGTAGCGGCCGGCGCGGAAGATCAGCGGGTCGGCGCCGAAGCCGGCGCGGAACGCCCGCATCAGTTCCAGCAGCTTCCGTTCCTCCTGCGCCGCCGGCAGGTTGCCGGCGAAGGAATTGCGCACCTCCGCCGCCTCGCGGAACGGCGGCGTCACCCACGGGTGCAACTGGATGCCGACCCGGCACTGCCCGCGTTCCAGGCGCGCGCGCAGGCTGGCGACGATGGCGGCGTCCTGCAGCACCGGGTAGGTGAGCAGATAGGTCGGCACGGCGCGGTAGGCGCCGAGGATGCCCTGCAGGTCGGACAGGTGGCGCATGCAGGCGACGTCGTGGGCGACGCCGCGCACCGGCCGCAGCCAGTCGAAGTCCTCCTCGGCGTCGATCAGCACCGTGGCCAGCGGCTCCGGCGCCGTGGCCGGCGCGGGGGCGGCGAAGCCGGCGGCGATGTCGGGCGCGGGCGTGGCCGGACGTTGCATGGATGGAAGTGTCTATCGGAGGCGGCGGGGTTGCGCCAGCGCACGGGCGGCCGCCCGCATGATGGCAGTGCCGCAACGTGAAACCGCCTGCCGGCGGCCTGCAATGGCGGGCGGGAAGTGCTACATGTAACGCATGGCCGCGATCAGGACAGGGACAGAGCGGGTGCAGCGCCGGCGGGACAAGCTGCGGGCAGCCGGGCTGCGGCCGGTGCAGATCTGGGTGCCCGACACCCGGGCCGCGGGCTTTGCCGGGGAATGCGCCCGGCAGGCGCGGCTTATCCGGGAGAGCGAGACCCGAGAGAGCCGCGTCCAGGCAGAGGCCTGGTTCGCGGCGTCCGACACGACCGGCTGGACGGCGTGAGGCGCGGGGACCTGGTGACGGTTGCCCTGCAGGGCGAGCAGGGCAAGCCGCGGCCGGCGCTTGTCGTGCAGGCGGATCATTTCGGTGACCTCACCTCCGTCACCGTGCTGCCGATCACCGGCACGCTGATTGATGCGCCGCTGTTGCGGGTGCCGGTCGAGCCCAGCGAACGGAACGGGCTGAGCAAGCGCTCGCAGATCATGGTGGACAAGCCGCAGACGCCATCGCGGAGCAGGCTGGGACCGGTGATCGGCCGGCTGGACGATGCGACCCTGGTCACGGTGAACCGCGCGCTGGCGGTCTTCCTCGGCCTCGCCTGACGCGCAATCGCGGCGATTATGGCGATTGCGGGCGGCTGCCGCCGCAGCCCGGGCGGCGGGCCGTTGCATAGCCGGATGTATCTGCCGGAGCCGGCGCGGTTGCACCGGCGCGCCACGCAGGTGCAACCTGCGGCATCCTGACGGAAGCGGATCATTGCCCATTGCGCGGAGGCGGGCTAAAGCTCGGCGTGCGGCAGTGTCCTGCCGCCGGCCACGGGAACGGCTCACCGGGTCGGTATTATGCCGGTCCGCGCTAGCAGGAATGAAGAAGGTCGCGAAAGCAATCATCGGGCATTTGGTGTTTCGTGCGCCGTGGGGTGCCCGTGAAGCCATGCTTGACGCATGCCTGAGGCGAATCGGCATAGCCGAGATGCGCACACGCTTTCTTCCAAAATGCAATATTGTGGAAGTCGGAGCGGTGGGCGACCGCGGCATTGTGACAAGCGTGTGGAACGATACGTTTGTACTGACAGAATATGGAGAAAGTGGAACCTTCGCGCCGACAGTGACGGCAGCGTTGATAGACTTCTTTGGAAGCACAGGTGGAACTTATTTGGACATAGGCGCCAACATCGGCCTTATGACGATCCCGATCGCCCGCAACCCGCTTATCCGCTGCCTCGCATTCGAGCCGGAGCCTGTCAATTTTGACTTTCTGAAACGCAACGTCGCGCGCAATGCGCCCGAAGGCAACATCGAATTCCTCAACGTCGCATTGTTTCACAAACACGACTCACTGTCGCTGGCGATCGCTGATCGCAATATTGGTGACCATCGGCTGACGAGGGAGAGTGTGTCAGGGCGCGACACCGTTCAAGTGCAGGCAGTTCCGCTTGATGATTTTCTCGACCGGATCGTCGGCCCATTAGCCGTGAAGATCGACACTCAGGGCGCCGAGCCGTTTATCATCGCTGGTGGTCAAAGGGTGCTGGCTCGGGCAGGTTTGCTGGCGATCGAGTTCTGTCCCTACCTGATGCGCCAACTTGGCGGCGATCCGGAAATCGTCATCAATCTGGTGGCGTCTTTCGACGAAGCGGCGGTCATGAGCGGCGGCAGGGCCGAAACGCCAAATTTCATGCCACCCGCTGAAGCACAAAACATTCTTCGCAACAAACTAAATACGGCTGCGGATTCCGACTCCGACTATCTCGATATCCTGGCGCTCCGAAAGCCCGATCCTGCCTGCAGACCAGACCTATGATGCCGGCAAGCTGAGATACTGGAGGCGCGCCATCGTCGCGGCGAATGCCGTCTCCACGGGAAGGTCGGCGACCGGCCCATCGGTGCGCACCAGCGTGGCGTTGCTGCCGCTGCCATAGCCGCCGCTGTACGGCAGGTACGACCGGAAGCCGCCATAGGCACCGAGCAGAATCACCCCCGGCGTGCCGACCGCGTTGGCCAGATGCGCCGGCCCGCTGTCGATGCCGATGAACAGATCGGCCCGGCGGATCACCTCGGCCGTTTCCAGCACGCTCAGCTTGCCGCACAGCGAGCGCTGGCGGGCGCCGTCCTGCCTTGCCACGACGGGATCCAAACCGACCTCCACGACGGCCAGCGACGGATCGGCCGCGAGCAGACGGGCGACCAGTTCGCGCCACTTGTTCGCGGGCCATGAGCGCTGCGGGTCGAGGGACAGGCAGTGGACGGCGAAGAAGCGGCGCGGCAGGGCCAACGCATTCACCGCGGCGACGTCAGCTTGCGAGCGCACCATCTGCGGACCGTCGGTCAGCCGGGGCAGGCCGGCATTGAGGCACTGCACGTCCAGCAGGCAGCCGAAATCGTAATACGTTTGCACCGTCGGCAGTCCCGGCGGGTTGACGTGGCGAATGCAGCACAGCGGGCATTCATAGTCAGTGTAGTGCAGGTTCCATACTGTCTGAAACAGGTTCAGACGCTGCAGGAACATCCATTCGGTCAGGCAGCGCACGACGAGGACGTCATCCACCGCGGGATAGCTGGCCGGCAGCGCGGCGTGGGGCGCGGTGGTGATCCAGCAGATGCGCGCGGCGGGAAAGCGCGTGCGGGCCAACCGGGCCACGGGCTCGGCGGCGACGATGTCGCCCATGCGTTCCAGCGCCACGATGGCCACTGCCGGCCGCCGGTCGCCGGACAGCCGGCGGGCCAGACGGGCGGCGCTGAACGGCAGGCCCGGCAGCAGCGCCAGCATGTGCAGCACTGCCCGACTGCGTCCGGCCGGCGTGTCGCGCCGCAGCGTCCAGTAGAGACCGCGCAGGAAATCGCGGGCAAGGCTCACGCGGCTGTCCGGTCCGGGCTGTATGTGCCGCCTCGTTGCATCAGAGGGACGGTACCGATTCCCGCCCGGCGTGTCCATCGCGTCCCCGCGGCACGGCGGTACGGGCAGGCGTGAAATTCAGGCATCATCGGTCAGCGACCTTACTTGTCGGCCTTCGCACGAAGGGCCGGCGGATCGATAACGAATCGTTCCGCTGTGCTGTAGCGCCGTTCGTCCGCGGCGCTACAGCCAGAATTTCCGCGCAGCAGCAGGCGCAGAAACAACGTGAGTTCACCGACTTCCCGCGGGTCCAGCAGCCAGGCGCGCACGGCAAACCCCAGCGCCGGCCACGGCCGGGCGTTTGAGAGGTTGTTGATCGCCAGTCCCTTGTAAATTCCATACAGCACCCATCGGATTTCACGCCGGAAATTCCACAGCGTGCTGTCATGCCGTGCGTGCCGCCAGCCGGCGGCATAGGCGCCCGTAAGTCGTCGCGGCGACCACGTCAGGCTATTGATGTCGCGCCGCCAGGCGTAGAAGCTGCGCTCGAGAAAATAGCATGACGCAAATACGGAAATCTTCGAAAGAAAAATGCAATCCTCATAGTAATAAAAAAAACCCTCGTAGAATCCGCCAATCTTCTGGATGCAGTCTTTTTTGATGAGGGAGGCGCCGATATGCAGCCAGAAATTGCCGATCAGGTGACGGGTCAGCTCCGGCGACTGCAGGCGAACGAGATCGTCGCGCAGCCGATCACCCGCACAGGATTGCGAGATGAGCGGCGCCGCCTCCGTCGTGCCATCGTGGTGCAAGCTCTGATAATTGCCGGCGACCCAAGCCGCATCCGGAAACGCCCGGAGCACGGGCAATACGTCGTCGATCCGTCCCGGCAGCCAGAGATCGTCGTGATCAATGAAGCCGATCCAGTCGCCGCTCGCCTGCCGGATGCCCAGGTTGCGCGCCGCGCAATGTCCGCCGTTGCGGCGCTGGCGGACCACCACGACCCGCGCATCGGCGGCGGCAATCCGCTCGATCGCCGCCAGGGTCTCCTGGCGCGTGGACGCATCATCGACCAGCAGAAGTTCGTGCAGATGCGGGCCGGCAGCCGCAAGGACAGATTGGGCCGCCGCGTGCAGAAGGTCGGCGGGCGTGTTGTAGATAGGGCAGACGACGCTGATCCGAAGCACAATGGGGTTCGTCGGGATCATGTGCTCCTGGCCTGCGTCATCGCGCCATCCCAATAACTGACGTCATTGCGGGAAGCCAGAGATCGCGGCAGCGCCAGTCCGGCCCGGCGCAATGCCGGAACGCTTCATTGCGCCGGACGCGGGAGTGCGACTACAGGAACCCCATGACAGCGGCGCCCACCCCTCCCCCGGCACGGCTCTGCGCCGCATGGCGGCCGTGACCGCGCCCGTCCCCGCTGCGTCGCTGATGGGCCAGGCGGTGCGCGGCTTCGGCTGGATCTTTGCCTGGCGCATGACCACGCGCATCCTCGGCATGGCCAGCACGCTGCTGCTGGTCCGGCTGCTGGCGCCGGCGGATTTCGGGCTGGTGGCGCTGTCGTCCTCGTTCCTGCAGGCGATCGACGCCTTCTCGGCGCTCGGCGTCGAGGAGGCCGTGGTGCGCACCCACGCCCCCGACCGCCCGCTGTACGACACCGCCTTCACCATGATCGCGCTGCGCTCGGCCGGGATGGCGCTGCTGCTGGCGCTGGGGGCGGCGCCGCTGGCGGCGTTCTTCGCCGAGCCGCGGCTGGCGCCGGTGGTGCTGGTCACCGCCGCCATCACGCTGGTCAGCGGCTTCGAGAATGTCGGCATGCTGGAATTCCGCCGCGACCTGCGGTTCGACCGCGAATTCAGGCTGCAGGCGGTGCCGCGGCTGGCCGGCGTGGCGACCACGGTCGTTGCGGCGCTGATCTGGCGCGACTACTGGGCCCTGGTGATCGGCAGCGCGGCCCTGCGTCTGGTGCGCCTGCCCACCTCCTACCTGATGCATCCGTACCGTCCGCGCCCGACGCTGGCGGCGTGGCGCCAGCTGGTCGGCTTCTCATTCTGGACGTGGCTGCTGTGCATGGTCCGGCTGGCGCGCGACCGCGTGCAGGTGTTCGTGCTGGGGCGCGTTCTGGGCACGGCGTCGCTCGGGATCTATTCGATCGCCCTGGAAATCGCCGGCATGCCGGGATCGGAACTGGTGCTGCCGATGGGCCGGGCGCTGTTCTCGGCGATTTCCGTGGCCCGGCGGTCAGGCGGCGATGCCGAGACGATCTGGCTGCGCGTGGTCGGCCTCACCGCGCTGGTCGTGTTCCCCGCCGGGGTCGGGCTGGCACTGGTGGCCGAGCCGCTGGTGCGGCTGATGCTGGGCGCGCAGTGGATGGCGGCGGTGCCGCTGGTACGGATCGCCGCCGCCGCCGGCGCGTTCACCCTGTTCGACCATTTCTGCCATATCCAGTTGGACGCCGCGGGGCTGGTGCATATCGACTTCCGCGGCAACTGCGTCACCGCGACGGTGCGCGTGGCGCTGGCGGTGGCGCTGGTGCCGGCCTTCGGCATGGCCGGCGCCATCTGGGGCCTGGCGGTGGCGGCGCTGTTCGATCAGCTCGTCTATCTCGTGATCAAGAAGCTCGTGCTGCCGTTCCGGCCGGTGCTGCTGCTGCGCCAGGTCTGGCGCCCGGCGGTCGCGACCGGCGCGATGGCCGCCGCCGTGGCGTGGTCGGGCCTGGCCCGGCTGCCGGCCGGAGCGGACGGGCTCGCGGCGGCACAGCATCTGCTGGCCCCGGCGCTGCTCGGGGCCGTTGCCTATGCCGGCGTGCTGCTGCTGGCGTGGCGGCTGGCCGGCCGCCCGGACGGCGCCGAGGCCGATATCCTGGCCAGCCTGCGCCAGCGCCTGGCGCGCCTGCGGCCCCCCGTGCGCGCATGATCCTGGCCTATGAGGCGTGCTGGCCCGGCACCGTGCATGTCACCGTGAACAGCGCCATCCTGCAGATCGCCGCGCGCGCCTTTCCCGCCCAGCCGATCAGGGTGCTCGCCGATCCCTCGCACCTGCGCGAACTGCAGCGCGACCCGCGGCTTGCGGCCGGCCCCACACTGAGCTTTGCGCCCGCCGGGCTGTCGCGGCAT
>JAJZVE010000182.1 GCA_021845835.1 Pseudomonadota bacterium
CGAACTGCCTACGCGCATCGGCTTCGGCGGCGCGCAGCGCATGGCGGTGCATCATCTGCCGGGCGGTGCGCGGGTGATCGACGCGATGGGACGAGATGACGCGCCGATCGTCTGGTCCGGCGCCTTTGCCGGCCCGGACGCGGCCGACCGCGCGCGCCTGCTTGACCTTTTGCGCGCCGAAGGATTCCCGTTGCCGCTGGCCTGGGATGCCTTCGCCTATCTGGTTGTCATCGCCGCGTTCGAAGCCGAGTACGAGCGGCCCAACTGGGTGCCGTACCGCATCGCCTGCACCGTGCTGCTCGACCAGACGCAGGCGATCGCGGCGCTGGCCGCGCCCCTGGCTGCCACGGTCGGCGCCGACCTGACGGCGGCCGCGCCGACGGTGGACACGACGGCCGCACAGGCGGCGCTGGCCACGCCGGGAGCCACCACGCTCGGCACCACCGCCTATGGCGCGGCGGCCAACGCGGTCGGTGCGGCGCAGGGCGCGGTGGCGTCCGGCATGAGCAGCGCGGGGGCGGCGCTGCTCGCGGCTGGCGACCCGGTGAGCGCGGCGAGTGCCGCCGGGTCGTTGGCGCAACTGGCGGACGCGCGGGGCTATCTGGCGCGCGCTGCGGCGAACCTCACCAACGCGACCAGCTGAATGGCGCGCTGGACGCCGGCGGGGCAGCCGTGCCATGCCTCCGCCGACGCCACGGAGAAGACGGGATGCCGGGCGAGGCAGTCGAGGCTCTGCTTGAGAACCGACCGGATGCGCCGGAAAGTTACCAGAAAGCTGCCGAGGCGATGCTGCGCGCCGGGCGTGGGTTGGAGGCGGAGCTGGCCATCGCGGAAGGATTGGCGCGCCTTGGGCCGGAGCCGGTTCTGGCTCGGCGCTTCGCGGAATTGGCGGCAGCGCGGCAGGACTGGGCGGCGGCGGCGCGGCGCTTTGCTGCGGCGCTGCGCCATGCGCCAAACGACGCCGGTGCGCGGCGCGGTTACGCTGATGCGCTGTTCCATCTGCGGCGCTTCCCGAGCGACGCTCAGGACGTGCTGCAATGCTTCGAGTCGCTCGGACATAACTGTGAGTTCGGCCAGGTGCAGCGGCAATACGGGCTGGAGCGGCCCGGCCTGCTGCGCCATGCGAACATCACCTTCGACGACCTGCTGCAACTGTTGGCAACGGATTTTGCCGGCATCGGCGAGCCGGAGTACACGAAGCTGCGGGTGAATGACACCGGCGAATACCTGATCGATGACACGCGCTACGGCCTTGGGATGCAGACGTTTACGGGCGCGGACCGTGTCGCCGCGGACAGGATGGCGCAGGACGCACAGCGCAACCTGACATTTCTCGTACGCCAGCTGCGCGAGGATCTGCGCGCGCCGGAAAGGATATTCATTCGCGCGAACCGGTCGCCCGAGCCCGTCGAGCGCATCCTGATGCTGCATAGCGCGCTGCTCCGGTATGGCCAGGCGACGCTGCTGGCGGTGGAGGAATGCGCCGAGCCTTCAAGGATCGGCCGCGCGGAGTGGCTGGCGCCTGGCGTGCTGCGTGGCTGGATCGAGCGGTTCACGACCTATGACACGCGGTTCGAGCAATGGCTGGAGGTGTGCCGCAACGCCCGCGCGCTCCGGACCGCCCCGGCCGCCGGGCCGATCGCAGCGGAGGAGGTCGGCCCGCTGTTGCTCGGCTTCGAGCCGCTCGGGGAGGACATGAGCTTTGGTCTGGCGCAACGCGCGGCGGGCCTGGAGCCGCTGGGCCTGCTGCGTTTCGCGGTGCTGGGGCTGGATACGCTGATTGCGGCGCTGGACACGGACTTCGCGGGGATCGGTGCGCCGGAGAACACGCAGTTGCTGCTGCGAGACCAGATCGAGTACGTGCTGCGTGACGCGCGCTCCGGCCTGCTGGTGCATACGTTCAGGGAACCGCTGGAGACGCCGCTCGCGGTGCATGCCGCCGGATGCCGCGTGCTGCCGTTTCTCGCCCGCCGGCTGCTGGAGGAATTGCGGGCGCCATCGAAGATTTTCGTGCGCACGAGCCGCCATGCGGAGCCGATCGAACGCATCCTGGCGCTGGCCCGCGCGCTGGTGCGGCAAGGTCCGGCGACGCTGCTGTTCGTGGAACAAAGCGCTGATACCGCCCGCATCGGCCGCGCCGAATGGCTTGCGGCGGGCGTCATGAGGGGCGCGGTAGGGCGGCTCGGACCGGTGGACATGAATCCGGCCGACTGGATCGTGCTTTGCCGGCACGCGCGCGCGTTGTTCGCCGCCGCGCCACCCGCGCAAGCGACCATCTCGGCCTGAACGCGCGGCGGCGCCGCGGGCGCGGATCGACCAACGGCTCGGTATCAAGGAACCTGGCGATGCAAACGGTCAAGGTGGCCGGCGGCGACCTGTTTCGTCTGGCGGCGATGTATCTCGGCGACGCGACACAGTGGATCCGCATTGCGCAACTCAACAACCTCGCCGATCCGTGGCTGAACGGCCCGATGACGCTGCGCCTGCCGGATCGCAATCCGGCGGCGGGGGGCGGCGTTGCAGCCCAGTGACATATGGCGCGCGCCGCGCCTGCTTGTGCTGGCGGACGGCTTGCCGCTGGCCGCTGCGACCGAGGCGACGGTGATCTCGACCGGCGGGTTTTCGGCGGATTTCTTCCGTGTGCGCGCGGCTCTGGCCGGCGATGCGGCGATTTGGGCGGCGCGCACGTCGGTGGCGATCGACGTGCAGATGGCGCTCGATCCGTTCGGCGGATTTGTCAGCCTGCTGCAGGGAAGTGCCGACGCCATCGGCATCGATCCGCTGGCCGGGATGCTGACAATCGAGGGGCGCGACCTTGCCGCCGCCCTGATCGAAGCGCGCACGCAGGAGACCTTCGCCAACCAGACGGCAAGCGACATCGCGACGCTGCTGGCGGGACGGCACAACCTGATGCCCGACGTGCAGCCGACAACGACGCCGGTGGGCCGCTACTGGGAACTGGAGCATGACAGCCTGACGCTGAACACCGGGGCGCGCGCGACGACGGAGTGGGACCTGCTGGCGGTGCTGGCGGGTTGGGAAGGGTTCGACCTCTGGGTCTCCGGCACGACGCTGCATTTCCGGGCACCGGGCACGCTGGCGCCGCCGCTGGTGCTGTCGGCGGCGGCGACCATGGCCGGACCCGCGGACTTCGCGGCGCTGCGCCTGGACCGGGCATTGAGCTTCGCCGGCGACATCATCGTCACGGTGAAAAGCTGGCACAGCCGGCTGGGCATCGGCTGCGTGCAGAGTGCGCGTACCGAACGCGGGGCGGCGAGCGTGCAGGAATACGTTTTCGTGGTGCCCAACCTGACACCGGACGCGGCGGCGCTGCTCGCGCAACGGCGGCTGCAGGAAATCACCGGTCACGAGCTGCTGCTGCGCGCCGAAATGCCAGGGGAACTGATGCTATCGCCACGGATGTCGTTCCAGCTGGTCGGAACGGGCACGCTGTTCGATTGCGTATGGCGGATCGACGAGGTGGAGCGGCGCCTGTCGATGCGCGAGGGATTTTCGCAGACAGTGCGGGCGCGGGCGCAATCCGCGTGAGGGTGTTTCATGCAACGTTTTTTCAATGCGCTGAAGGCGCAGGCGACGGCACTGGATGCAGCGCATGGACGGCCGCGCTTTGCGACCGTGGTGAGCGTTGATCCGACCCGCCATGCCGCGCGCGTGGCGCTGCAGCCGGAGGGCGTGGTCACCGGCTGGCTGCCGGTGATAAGCCCGCTGGTCGGCGCCGGCTGGGGCATCGCCGTGCCGCCGGTGCCGGGGCAGCAGGTTCTGGTTCTGCCGCAGGACGGCGACGGCGAGCACGGCATCATTGTCGGCGGCGCCTGGAGCGACGCGGCGCCGACGCCGGGTGCACCGGTTGGCGAGCTGTGGCTGGTGCACCAGTCGGGCAGCTTCGTGAAGCTGCAGAACGACGGCACGGTGCGTGTCAACGGCGACCTCCACGTCAACGGCGACGTGTACGACCGCCACGGCAGCCTGGACCGGCTCCGCGGAAACTACAACGTGCACGCGCATTCAGATCCGCAGGGTGGCAGCACGGGGGCAACGGGTTCGCCTGATCCCGAGTAGGAGCGCGTGGCCGTCCGGCGGTACGGCGAGTCATCCTCTCCCGCAAGCGAAAGCGGGAAGCTGCGGGTGCTTTACAGCTCTGGTCTCCCATTCTCAGGGGCGCGCGTGAAAATAAACGCCCCGGACGAGGTATGTCATGGCCGATCTCTCGCATCTCTACGGTGCCGATCTTGCGATCGCCGCCGGTGGCGACCTGGCGGTCGCGGAGGGGACGACGCTTGGCCAACAGCGCGTGCTGCGACGGTTGCTGACCAACCCTGGCGACTATCTATGGAACCCAAACTACGGCGCCGGCCTGGGCCAGTTCGTCGGCCAGCCGGTGAATGTCGCGCGCATCCGTTCCGCCATCCGCAGCCAGATTTTCCAGGAAGCGGTTGTCGCGCGCACGCCCGAACCGACGATCGATGTCGCGATTGCGACGAACGGGGCAGCCGCCGTCGCCGTCGCCTATGCCGACGCGACGACAGGGGGCACGCAGACACTAACTTTCATCGTCGGAGCTGTCTGAGCCATGCAGCTGAACCTCCGCACCTTTGATGCCATCGTCACATCCGCTGCCGCCGCCGTGCAGGGTGCCGCGCAGCAGGTGCTGGACCTGACGGTCGGCTCCGTGCTGCGCGCCGTGCTGGAGGCGAATGCCGGGTTGGGCCTGTGGCTGCAATGGCTGATCCTGCAGGTGCTGCAGACCACGCGCGCGGCGACCAGCAATGGACCGGATCTGGACACCTGGGTTGCCGATTTCCGGCTGGCGCGGCTGCCGTCGGTCGCGGCCACGGGCAGCGCGACCTTCGCGCGTTTCGCGCCGGTGGCGGCGGCCCTGGTACCGTTAGGGACAGTGGTGCGGACATCCGACGGAACGCAGAGCTTTGCCGTGACGGCCGATGCGACGAATGCGGCATTCAGCTCAGCGCAGAACGGCTATCAGATCGCTGCCGGCACGCCGACCGTGACGGTACCGATTGCGGCAAGTGTCGCCGGAAGTGCCGGAAATGTGCAGGCGGGTACGATCAGCTTGATCGCCGCTGCGCTGCCCGGCGTCGACACGGTAAGCAACGCGGCCCCGACCGCCGGCGGTATGGATGGCGAGACCGATGCGGCGCTGCGCAGCCGCTTCGCGGCCTTCCTCGATAGCCGCGCGCGGGCGACTTCGGTGGCCGTCGGCTATGCGGTCACTTCGGTGCAGCAGGACCTGCAGTACACGATCCAGGAGAACGTCTCGCAAGGCGGTTTCGTGCAGCCGGGCTGCTTTGTGGTCACCATCGACGACGGCAGTGGCAATCCGCCGGCTGCGTTGCTGACCGCGGTGAGCAACGCGATCGAGGACATGCGGCCGCTTGGTTCGTTGTGGACGGTGGTACCGCCGAGCGTCGTGCGGGCAAACGTGGCGATGACCATCACCACCGCCGCCAGCACGGCGCACGCGCCGATCGCGGCAAGCGTTGCCTCTGCGATCACGAGCTTCGTCAATGCGCTGCCTGTAGGTGCGCCGCTGCCGTGGTCGCGGCTGGCGCAGGTCGCGTATGGCGCCTCGACGAGCGTTGTCAATGTCGGCGGCCTGACCCTGAACGGCGGGACCGCCGATCTGACGCCGGGGGCAAGTGGGGTGGTGAAGGCGGGAACGGTGTCGGTGAACTAGCCGGCCCGCGGCAGCGAAGGAAGCGACGAGATGATCGGAAGTGCGACCGACATGCTGCGCCGGCTGGCGAGTCTGCTGCCGCTGCGCTGGTTTCCCGATGCGGCGCCGGTGCTGTCGGCCCTGCTCGCGGGCCTGGCCGACGGTTGGGCCTGGCTCTACGCGATGCTTGGCTATGCAAAGCTGCAGACGCGCATCGCGACGGCCACGGACACTTTCCTGGACCTCGTGTCGCAGGACTGCTTCGCCGGCACGTTGCCGCGACGGCTCGGCGAGAGCGACACCTCGTTCCGAGGTCGCATTCAGCGCGAATTGTTGCGCGAACGCGCGACCCGACCGGCGCTGATCGATGTCGTGACCGATCTGACCGGGCGGACGCCGATCGTATTCGAGCCGGCGCGGCCTGCTGATACTGGCGCCTATGGTGTCGCGCTAGGCTACGGGGTTGCCGGCGGCTGGGGCAGCCTGGCGCTGCCGTTCCAGAGTTTTGTCACCGCGTTCCGGCCTCTCGGCACTGGCGTGCCGCTTGTCGCCGGCTGGGGCAGCGGCGCGGGCGGATGGGGCAGCGGCGCGTTCGAATACGCCTCGCAGCCGATGGTCGAGGCGCAGGTCTCCGACGCCGACATTTACGCTGCCATCGCGCGTACCGTTCCGGTCGCGACGGTGGCCTGGGCGCGCATTTCCAACTGAGCCGAAGGCCCTCACGGGACACAACGCAGCAGCCTCTCCCGCCAGCGGGAAGGGGGAAGATCGAGGCATATGAACGCCTCTTCCTCCCCTGGCCCGAGGAGAGCGTTGCGGTGAGGGACCCTGCAGCATCCACCGACCCGAGGAGCACATGGACCGCATCATTGTCTATCCCGGCGCGATCCCGCAGGACACCGATTTGCTCGCCACCAACCGCAACGTCATGCTGGCGTTGCACGCTCTGATCGCGGCCACTCTCGGCACGGCGACGGCGGTGGACGGGCTTGCAGTCACGCCGACGGTGCCGGCGTCGATGAACGTGATCATCACGCCTGGCAGCCTGACCCAGTACGGGCCCGTCGACACCGCAGGGTACGGCTCCATCGCCGCCGACACGGCGGACCAGATCGTCAAGCAGGCGATCCAGCTGCAGCCAGTGACGATGTCGGTAACGGCACCGGCGACACCGGGCACCACCATCGCCTATCTGCTGGAAGCAACCTTCAACGAGGCAGACAGCAACGCCGTTGTTCTGCCCTACTACAACGCCGCCAATCCGACGCAACCCTATCTCGGGCCCGGCAACAACGGCTCGGCCGAGAACACGTTGCGACAGCAGAGCGTGCTGCTGCAGCTCAAGGCCGGGGCCGCGGCGCCATCGGGCACGCAGACGGTACCGCCGCTTGACCCCGGCTGGGTGGCGCTCGGCGCAATCGAGGTGGACTACGGTACGACAGCGATCACCGCGTCGCTGATCTTCACTCAACCGAATACGCGCTACGCCAGTTTCAAGCTGCCTGACCTGCGCCCTGGCTTCGCCGCTGGCAGTGCCTTTACGGTGAGCGGCACGTTCATCGTTCCGAACGGGGTAACGCGGGCGAAGGTGACAGTGATCGGCGGCGGTGGCGCCGGGGGCACGCATGCAACGCAGCCAGGCGGCGGAGGAGGTGCGGGCGGGCAGGCGGTGAGCTGGCTGTCCGGCCTGACGCCCGGCGCCAGCATCGCAGTGACGGTCGGCGGCGGTGGGCAGCCGAGCAGCGGCGCCGGCAACGGCGGCGACGGTCAGACCAGCAGCTTCGGCAGCTATCTTTCCGCCGCCGGCGGGTCGGGCGGCGGCGGCGGGTCGGGCGGCGGTGCGCCGGCGGGCGGGCAGGGCGGGGCAGGAACGGGCGGCGGGTTGAACCTGGCCGGGTCGTGGGGGGGCGATGCCATACCCTCGGCCTCGCGCGGCGGCGGCGGCGGCGGGCCGGGGGCGGGCAAGGGCGGCACGAGCGCGACGGGCCAGAACGCGCCGCTGGACGGTTACGGCGGCGGCGGCGGCGGCGGCGGGCCGGGACTGAGCGGCGGCGCTGGCGGCGGCGGCCTCGTGCTGGTGGAGTACTGAACCATGACCACCAGCGCCGTTCCTCAGGTCTGGCGCCCGTCCGGGGCGCGGCTGGTAACTCTGGACGGGTTGCTGCCGCTGCCGCGGGGCGTCGTACCCAGCGACTTGCCGCCGCTGGTCTGGCCGGCAAAGGATCCCGCCGACGTACTGGACTTTGCGCTGGATGCAACGGCGGCGCTGGCCGGCGACACGACCGACCGCATTGCGACCGTCAGCGTGACGATCGTCCCGCAGGCCTCGGCGGCCGACGTGCAGCTTGGCAACGTCGTCGCCGACGGCGCCGTGGTCGTCATGTGGCTGTCGTCGGGGCAGGCAGGCACCGTCTATGCGATCCAGGTGGCGGTCAGCACGCTCAACGGGCGCATTATCGGGCGCACCGTGCTGCTGCCGGTACAGCAGATGGCCGCCGTGTCGCCACCCACGAGCGTGCTGACGACCGACGCGGGCGCCATCGTTACCGACCAGAACGGCAATCCGATCCTCATCGGCGCCTAGCCCGCGTCGAGCTCCTC
>JAJZVE010000183.1 GCA_021845835.1 Pseudomonadota bacterium
GCACCGCCTTGTCCTTGAACTGCGGCTTGCCGCAGTTGAAGTAGATGAACTCGACGAACGGCGACGGGCTGAGCAGGATGCGGCTGCCGGGCAGCCGCTTCGCGCGGCTGTAGAGCAGCGGCGGGATGCCCTGCAGGTCGTAGATATCGACCTCGCCGGTCTGGAACTGCGCATACAGGGTCTGCTGGTCCGGCACGTATTTCTGGACCAGAGATTTCAGCTTCGGCGCGCCGCGATGATAGTTCATATTCGGCTCGAAGCTGATATAGCTTCCGGCCACGCGCTCCTTGAACTTGAACGGGCCGGTGCCGATCGGCGAGGTATTGAACGGCGCCGTGTTGATGTCGGCGATGCCGGCCAGGATGTGCCTGGGGATGATGCTGGTCTTTTGCCAGGACACCATGTAGGGGGCGAAATTGTCCTTGAGCGTGATGCGGATCGTGTGATCGTCCGGCGTCTCGAATTTCGCGACATGCTCGTGGCCGTTGCGGCTGCGCACGGTCACCTTCGGGTTCAGGATGGTTTCCAGCGTGAACGCCACGTCGGCCGCGGTGAACGGCTTGCCGTCATGCCAGGTGACGCCGCTGCGCAGCTTGATGGTCCAGGTGCGGCCGTCGGCGCTGATGCCGCCATTCGCCCGGGTCGGGATCTCGGCGGCAAGATTGGGGAAGAACTTGCCGTCGGGGGCGATCTGCCAGAGCGCGTCGAAGACGATGTACTCGACGGAGGTTTCCACGCCCGTGTTCACGTAGAGCAGCGGATTGAAGTTCACCGCCTCCTGCGTGACGCCGAACACGCACTGGCCGGCCGCGCCGGCCGCCGCCGCGATGCGGCTGTTGCCCAACGCCACCACCGCCGCGCCGCCAGCCAGCAGCTGGCGCCGCCCGAATGCTGCACCCATCGTCATGATCCCGGACTCCCCTCCTCTGTTGCTTGATCGCCGCGCCTCACCGCCGTTAGGATCGCAGGCGATGTCCCTGCGGATCGAACAGCGGGCCGCCGGCCACGCGGGCCTTGCGCCTGCTACCCACGACATGCACATCGACCTCGGTGCCCGGCGCCGCGCACTCGCGGTCCAGGTAGGCCAGGGCGAGGCTCGTGCCGACCGTGTGACCATAGGCCCCCGAGGTGACGAAGCCGACCCGCCGCTCGCCGATCCAGACCGGCTCGAACCCGGAAGCGTCGGCATCGTCCGCTTCGACGACCAGCGGCACCAGCAATTGCGGCGCGGTCCCGCCGTCGCGTTCGCGCAGCGCGGCGTCGCGGCCGATGAACTCGGGCTTGTCGAAGGCAACGAAACGGTCCAACCGGCTCATCCCCGGCGTGTACGCCCAGGTGAATTCGCGTGACCAGATGCCGAACGCCTTTTCGATGCGGAGCACATTCACAGCATCATAGCCGATCTGGCGCAGCCCGTACATGCCTCCTGCCTCCAGCAGGGTCCTGTGCAACCCGCGCTGCTCGCTGGCCGCCACATTGATCTCGAAGCCCAGTTCGCCGCAGACCGAGAGGCGGCCGACCCACGCCCGCGACAGGCCCACATCGATCTCGGCGCAGCCCATGAACGGCAACGCCCGGCTGGAGACATCGGCCTCCGTCACCGCCTGCAACACGTCACGGGCATTTGGGCCGACCAGCGCGAAGCCGGTGACGATGTCGGTAATGTTGCGCAATGCGACGCCGCCATCCGGCAGATGGGCGCGCAGCCAGCGCAGGTGCCATTCCTGCAGGTAGTACGATCCCATGAGCCAGAACCGGTCATCGGCCCAACAGAACACCGTCAGGTCACCCATCAGCCGCCCGGAAGGACTGAGCATCGGGGCGAGGCGCGCGCGCCCGGGCTTCGGCAGCCGGCACGCCAGCACCCGGTCGAGCCAAGCGCGTGCGCCCGGCCCGGCGACCTCGTAGCGGGCGAAGGCGGTGGTATCGACCAACGCCACGTCGTTGCGCGCCGCCCGACATTCCGCCGCCACGATCGGGAATGCGTTGGACCGCCGCAGCGTCGGCGTCTCCTCGAAGGCTTCATCGGAGGCAAAATAACGGGGAACTTCCAGGCCGTGCACGACCCCGAACCGCGCCCCTGCCATCGCCAGGGCGTCGTGCACCGGCGCGATCCTGAGCGGCCGCCCCGCTGGCAATTCCTCGTTCGGGTAGGTCAGCACGAAACGCCGCGCGTAGAACTCCGCCGTCCGTGCCATGAGATACGCGCGGTTGGCAGCGAACGCCCCGTACCGGGCGATATCCATGCCGAAGATGTCGGTGCCCGGTTCACCTTCGATCATCCATTGCGCGAGCGACAGACCCACGCCGCCGCCCTGGCTGAATCCCGCCATCACGCCGCAGGCGACCCAGTAGTTGCGCAGGCCCGGCACCGGGCCGACCAGCGGGTTGCCGTCCGGGGTGAAGGTGAAGGCGCCATTCACCCAGCGCTTGATGCCGGCATGTTGCAGGCAGGGGAAACGGCGGAAGCCGATCTCCAGCTCAGGCGCGATGCGCTCGACCTCTTCCGGGATCAGCTCCGTGCCGTAATCCCAGGGCGCTCCCTCCACCTGCCAATGCTTCGGATGCCGCTCATAGATGCCCAGCAGCAGCCCGTGCCGTTCCTGGCGCAGATAGGTGAAGCCCTCCATGTCCACGGTCAGCGGCAACTCCCCGCCGAGCGCCTTCACCTCGGGAATGTCCTCGGTCACGAGGTAGTGGTGCTGCATCGGCGTGACCGGCAGATCGACGCCCACCATCAGCCCGACCTGCTTCGCCCACAGGCCGGCCGCATTGACCACGTGGCCGGCAATGAGCGTTCCTTGTTCCGTCACCACGGTCCAGGCACCGTCCGGACGCGGGTGCAGTTCCAGCACGCGGTTGTGCAGGATCACGTCCGCACCGCGCCGGTGCGCTCCCTTGGCGTAGGCCTGCGTGGTCCCGTAGGCGTCAAGATGTCCCTCATTGCGGTCGTAGAGTCCGCCATGCACGCCGGAGATATCCACGATCGGGCACAGACGCTTGATCTCATCGGGTCCGATCAGCTCGGACTCCATCCCCATCGTCTGGAACAGCGCCCAGGTCGCCCGCAGCCATTCCCAGCGCTCCGGGGTGCCCGCCATGTTGATGCCGCCGGTCATGTGCAGGCCCAGGTCGTATTCACCTTCCGCCTGCAGCTCACGGTACAGCCGGATCGTGTAAGCCTGCAACGCGGCGATATTCGGATCGGCGTTGATCGCGTGAAAGCCCGCGGCCGCATGCCATGTGGACCCGGCGGTCAGCTCCGCCCGCTCGATCAGCGCCACATCACGCCAGCCGAAACGGGCGAGATGATAGAGCACGCTTGCACCGACGACCCCGCCGCCAATGACGACCGCCTGGTAGTGCGATTTCATGCGCGGATCACCCTCCAGCTCTGGCTGGCAAGCAACAGATTGATCGGCAGCGGCCGGATCTGTCAATACACCTGTGTATGGTTGTGGCTCTCGTTTTGCACTGGGGGGAAAGATCGATGGCTGGTCGTCGCGGGGCAGCGCGCGCGGTACGGCGGCTGGAGCGCCGGGACTGGATCGAAGCCGCACGCCAGGTGTTCGCGACCGAAGGGGTGGAAAAGGTGAACATCGTGCCGCTGTCGGCTTCGCTCGGAGTGACGCGCGGCAGCTTCTATTGGCACTTCGGCAGCCGCCAGGCCCTGCTCGACGAGCTGGTGGTGCTCTGGCAGCAGAAGAACACGCGTGCCCTGGTCGAGGCGGCGACCAGACCGGTGCGGGATTTTCCCGAGCGCTTCATGCGGATCATGCGGTGCTGGATTGACCCGTCGCTGTACGATCCGGGATTGGACTTGGCGATGCGCGACTGGGCGCGTCGCGATCCCCGGGCGCTCGCGCAGGTCCAGGCCGCGGATGAGGAGCGGATCGCCGCCTTTTCGCGCGCCTTTGAGGAGAGGGGGGAATCGCCGCGCATGGCGTTCATCCGGGCCCGCACCGTCTACTACATGCAGGTCGGCTACTACGCCGTGGGCATAGCGGAGTCGGTCGCGCAGCGCCTGCAGTTCATTGGCGAATACTACGAAGCGTTCGTCGGTGAACCGATGAACGCGGAACGGGCGCAGGAATGGATCCGCACGGTCGCCTCGGATATGGCGGTTACGGGCACGACCGTCGCCGCGCCGCGCGCGGGGCGGCGGTAGCTTTGCCGCTGGCAAGCGCATTTCGACCAGCCTGCATTATATCCGCCGGCGACGACGTGGTTGGCGCATCCGGTGGGGGGTGAAGGTGCCGATGATGCGGCCGATGGCGTGCTCGATCCGGGGGATCCTTGGACCGGGGATCGAAGCGCGGGAAGCACGCGATGATCAACCGCAAACAGGCTCGGGAACACAGCCGAGCCTGCGTGGCCCTTGCAGACCGAGGAGCCATCATGCGCATCGACCGAGTCGCGATCGCCGTGGCATCCATGAAGGCGGCTCCAGCCGGGCTGACACGCCTGCCGTCGAGCAACATGCGCGCCGAGCCGATTTCGGCGCCCGCATGCCACAGTGCATCAGCGGCCCGTGGTCCTTCTGTCACGGGCACGTAGCCTGCCATGCCATGTTGTGGCAGTATTGACCACAAGTCGCGCTCACCGTTTCGCCTGCTAGTCGGGCTCCATGTTCGCCCGCGCATGCCATCCCTGCAGGTCGATCCAGTCCGGCTCCAGCCGGTCGAAGCGCGACAGGCGGAGACTGGACAGATCGGCGAAGCCGCAGGTGCCATCCTGCACGATATCGCGGATCGCGCGGCCGGTGGCCGGCGAAAGACCGAAGCCGATGCTCGACAGCGTCGCGACCGTGATGTTGTCGAAGCGGTCTATCACCGGGCGCCCGTCCGGCGTGTTTTCGATGATGCCGGCCCAGCTGCGGATGACCCTGGCGTGCGCGGCGCGCGGAAACAGCCGTGCCAGCCTCCCCGCAAGCTGCCGCATCAGCGGCGTGCTGCTGCGCGGCGGCACATGGTTGGCGCGCAGATCGACCCATTCATGCGGGCCGCCCCCGTAGGCGAGATTGCCGCGCAGCGTCTGCCGGCCGTACAGGCCATTGCCGTCCACCCCGCCCAGCGGCATCAGCGGCAGCGGCTCGGTCACGATCATCTCGGCCCGCGCGGCGACCATCGGCACGTCAATCCCGAGCATGGCGCCAAGATGCCGTGTCTGCGGACCAGCCGCGAGCACGAGATGATCGCAGCCGAACGTGCCGCGGTCCGTCTGCACGCCGCTCACCCGGCCGCCGCTGTGCGTGAAGCCGGTGACGGTGGTGTGCTGCATGACCCGGCCCCCGTGATCCTGCATTGCCCAGGCATAGGCCTGCATCGCACGATGCGGATTGGCGTGGCCGCCGAACTTGTAGAGATAGGCGCCATGCACCTCGTCGCCGACCAGCGGCGCCAGACGGCGCAGCTGCGCCATATCCAGCACCTCGCTCTCGAAGCCATGGCGGGCGGCGTTGTTCATGGCGTGGGCACACCGCGCGAACTGCCCGGCATCGAACGCCACGCGGATGCGCTGCGGCCTGAACTCCGTCGGGTAGCCCAGCAGCTCGTCCATCATCGGCCACAGGCGCTGTTCCTCGGCGAACAGCGGGCTGAAATGGTGCGTGCAGCCGCCGCCGTTCCGGCCGGAGGCTTCCCAGCCGACAATGCCCTTGTCGATCACCAGCACGTCCACGCCATCGCGGGCCAGCCACCAGCCGGCAGACAGGCCGGTTGCACCAGCGCCGATAACGACGACCGAGGCGCCCGTCTCGCTGCGGCTCATTCGCCACCTGCCTCGCCACCGGCATCGCGCCCGGCGGCGGTGTAATGCGGCGGCACCTCCCAGTACGGCTGGTATTGCGCATTCATCCCGAACCAAGTGTCCCAGTGCGCCGCCATCGCCGCGTCCTCCGCCCCGGCCGCGATCGCGAGTGGCAGCGGGCGGACTGGCGCGCGGTGCGTCGCCGCCGGCACATCGCCCAGAGCGCACCCGGCGCTCAGGGCCAGCAGACAGGCCACCTGTTCGCGGCAGCGCCGTCCCTGGCAGACCCCCATGCCGGCGCGGGTCAGCCGCTTCACCTGGTCGGGATTCGGCGGGCCCTCGCCGAGCAGGGAGCGCAGGTCGCGGCGATTGCGGCGGTCATCGGGCCAGCCGAGATAGCGCGGCGGACGCACCTCCAGGATCTCGCGCGCCGTGACTTCCTCACAGCGACAGACATGCGTGTCCTCGGCATCGGCGGCGAGCACGGTCGCGCGCACCCAGTCCAGGCGATAGGCGGCCATGTCGTGGGTTGGTGGGACGGTCGCGGCGGGCGCTGCGATCTCGCCCGAGGCGGCACGGCGTCCTTCCGCCTGCGCGATCGCCGCATCGCACGATTTCGCCGGCCAGATGCCGGCGCAGTCTCCGGCGGCGGCAATGGCGGGGATGCTGCTCCGCCGCGCGCCATCCAGCACCGGGACATGCCCCCCCAGCGCGGCGGAGAAGGCGATGTGACAGCCGGCGGCGTCCAGCAGGTCGATCATCGGCACCGCGCCGATACCGAGGATGATCGCGTCGCAGTCGATCCGCGCGTCGGTCCCGTGCATGGCGAGCCCATCCTCGCCGCGGCGGGCGATGACCAGCGCCGAAACACCCCCGGCATCGCCATCCGCCCGGCGCACGATGCAGCCGGTGCGCAGCGGCAAGGCGCCAGGATCGTCCAGCGGCGCCGCAGCCGTCTCGATCACCGCTGCGATCTCGACTCCAAGCGCCTGCAACTGGCGGGCGCCGTCGAGCGCCTCCGCCGTGCTGCCCAGCACCACCGCGCGCCGGGCCGCGAGGGCGCCGTAGCGTGCCGCGAGGCGCAGGGCGGCCGTCATGCCGAGCACACCGGGCAGGTCCCAGCCGGGGAACGCGAGACCCATATCCCGCCGTCCGGTCGCGACAACGATACGCCCGCAGCCGATCATCCAGCTCTTCGTCCCGTCCGAGAGCCCGGCGACCGGACCGGGCAGCCAGCCGACGCTGGGACCGTTGACGTAGATCCCCCACGCCGTCGTGCCGAGCCGGACATCGACACCGGCATCGAACGCCTCGGCAATCGCCGGGTCGCTGGCGATGAATGCCTCCAGCATGGCGCCGCGATTGCGCGCCGCGCCGCTCATGCGGTTGCCGAACAGCAGGGGAATGTCCCCGCCCATCACCTCGGCCGGAACGGGGTTCTCGTCCACCAGCACCACCTGCTGCCCCCGCCGGGCCGCCTCCAGCGCCGCCGCAAGCCCGGCCGGGCCGGCGCCGACCACCAGCAGCGCGGTTTGTTCCTCTGGCGTCAGCGTCTTGCCAGAGATCGACGCAGGATCGTGCATCATGGCTCCTTTACATCCCCGCCCCGGCGCGCAGGCGGCGCAGCAATCCCTCCCGCAGCGCCTCCGGCTTGCCCGCGAGCGGCGCCAGATCGCCGTAATTGTCCACCGGCACGACATCGAAATGCCCGGCCAGCGCCACGGTGCGCCGCCCGCTACCACGCACGAGCGCGAGCAGGTTTTGCCGCCTGTGTGGGCCGCCCGGCACGGGCACGAGCACAAGGTTCTCCGGATGGTGCCGGAAATAGGGCCAGGCGGCGAGCAGCCAGGCGAGGCGCCGCGCGAAGGCGGCTTCGTCCGCGCTGCCGGTGACGCTCGGCCAGCCCACCAGCAGCGTCGCCAGCTCGCGCGTGCGCACCGCCAGACCCGGGGAAAGGCTGCCCGTCATGTCGGGACCCGCGCGCCGGCTGCCGTCGTGTTCACATGCGCGTATAACGCCTCGTCGACTGCCGGGTCGAGTGGGGGCGGCACATACTCGGTGAGCACCGGCCGCCGGATGCGCTGGCCGCGATCGGTCGCCGTGTGGGGGCCGGTGTCCCGCCAAGTCTCGAAATTGCGCCAGTCCGACAGGAGCGGGCAATAGCAGGTCGTCTCGACGCGCGTGATCGCATGTGCGGCGCCGAAGAAATGCCCGCCGGGCGCAATCGCGCCGATTTCGTCGATGGCGAGGTCATCTTCGCTCGCTTCCAGGCGGGTCAGCGACGCGGCCCGGCCGTACAGCAATTCGGTATCCACTACGATTTTCTCCAGCGAGGTGGTCAGCCCGCTCACCGCCATCGCCTCCGCGGTTTGCAGGGTGAGCGCGCCGAGGGCAGAATGCCGCCGGCGCGAGAAGCTTCCAGGCGAACGGTGATGCAGGTTCCGGCCGGCGTATCCCCGCCGGTTTGCGCTCCTCCCTGCCCCGCTCGACGTCGTCTCCCTTTTAGAACGGCAACGGCGCGAGGTCCGGCTCGACCCAGCTGCGC
>JAJZVE010000184.1 GCA_021845835.1 Pseudomonadota bacterium
TACCAGACCGCCGCCGGAAATCGTCCCCAGCGCCAGCCCCTGCGCCGCCCCCAGGCTGAGCGTGGCGCCGCTTTCCACGACCAGACCCCCGAGCACGCCGGCGATCGGCAGGACGATGCTGCCGCCGGCCTCCAGCGTGACGCCGGCGACCGGGGTGGCATTCGTGTCCGACAGCACGCCGCCGGAGGACACCACGATCGCGCCGCTGATGGAGACGGTCGGATCGACCGCGACGCCACCCGACAGGATGGCGACCAAGCCATCATACACCAGCGCATTGCTGGCGACGCCGCCGGACGAGACGGTCAGCACCGCGCCGGCCAGCGCCACGAATTCGTTGCCGAGCGCCGCCGAAACCGAACTGCCGCCGGCCAGCACCGTCTCGCTGCCGCCGATGGCGATCACGTTGCCGCTGTCGATGCCGCCGCTGCCGATGACAGCCGTTGCCCCCGACCCGATCCGCGTGCCGTCGAGGGTTGCCCCGGCGCTGACCGTCACCGACGCGCCGCTCTGCAGCACCGTCGCGCTGGCGACACCCTGTGAGCCGAGGGTCATGCTGCCGCCGGCCAGCAGCGTGACGCCGGTGGCCGAGCCGAACGCCGTCACCTGTTCGACACCGCCGGCCGCGATCTCCGCCGTGCCGGGGAGCGACGCGCTGGTGTCCTGCGCGGTGCCGCCGGCCGACACCAGCAGCGTGCCGCTGAGCACGTCGGCATTGATATCCGTGCCGCCGGACGACACGGTTTCGCTGCCGCCGTCGATCACGTCGGAGAACGCCGTGCCACCGGCCGAAACGAGCACCGCCCCATGCGGCAGCACGGTCGCGGAGGTCAAGCCGGCGTGCGGACCGACGGTCAGCTCGCCGTTCACCTGGACCACATCGGCGGTGCCGCCGCTCGACACCGTGACCACGCCGCCGCCGGAGATGACGATGTTGTCAGCCGCGCCCTGCGCCGAGATCGCCGCGCTGCCGCCGGACGACACGAAGGTCACATCGGCGGTGCCGCCTGCGATCACGCGCAGCGTGCCGCCGCCATCCACGGTCAGTTCGCTGACATACGTGGACACGGTGGAGGTGAAGCCGCTGTTGATGGTCTGGCTCATGGCACCCTCGGGCTGCAGGTATGTGGTCCGGTCGGCCTGTCGGCACACCCTCGGGCGCTGCCGTTGAAATCGGTCCTGGCAACTCGCCCGCGGTCGCTGGGCGCCCTGGAACCGCGGTCATTCCTGAGTCAGACGGCGCATCCGTTTCGTTTATAGATGCGCATCCGCACGTTATGAACTAAACACCGCGATAGAATCGGCGGACGCACCCCCGGCCCGCACCGTCAATCCAGCTCCGACTCCTCGCTCTCGGTGCCCACCTCGCGCACGCCGTCAATCTCGCTCAGCCGGGCGACGAGTTGCGAGATCGGCCGCTTTCCCTTCACCTGCATGCGCAACGTGACGATGCCGCGTCGCGGTCGCCCTGGCATTTCCACGCCTTCGAGATCTGCGATGTCCTGCGCCTCTTCATGACCGACGCCCGCCCCGGCATCACGGTCCAGCCGTACCTGGTCGATGGCGAAGCGAAGCTCGGTGCATCTGATGAGGATGGTACGCAGCAGCCCGCGGCCGTCCTCGTAGGAGATCACTATTTCGGCAGCCAGTCGGCGGGAACGCGGCAGACGGCGAAGCAACTGGGGAAAGCCGAGCATGATGACGAAATGGCCGAGCGCCGTCGCCACGGCGAGCACCGGCAAGCCGGCCCCACAGGCCATGCCGAGCGCGGCAGTGAGCCAGATCGACGCCGCCGTCGTCAGCCCGCGCACCACGTCGCGGCGCATGAAGATGACGCCGCCGCCGATGAAGCCGATGCCGGACACCACCTGCGCTGCGACACGCGACGGATCGAGCACGATCCGGCCGTTCGCAAGCACGTCCATGAACCCGTATTTCGAGATCAGCATGAACAGGGCGGCGGAAACGCCAACCAGGGTGTGCGTCCGCAGCCCCGCGCTCTTCTGGCGAATCTCGCGTTCCACGCCGACCAGAGCGGACAGCACGAAGGCAAGTGTCAGTTCGCCAAGCTGCAGCCATCCCTGTCCGGTCAAATCCATGAAGCGTGACATCTGCCCTTCTCCGCCGCGCTTGCGACGCTTTTCAGCGGAAACCTGCCCCGTGCTGTGTCCTTATCCCGCCGCCGCCTGCCGGAACACCGGCGCCACGCGGCGCAGATCGTCGAGCGGGATGTGGCAGTGGATCATGTGCCCCGCGTCGGCCTCGCGCCGCGGCGGCGGCGTGTCGTCGCAGATGCGGCCGAGCTTGCGCGGGCAGCGGGTGGCGAAGCGGCAGCCGGGCGGCACGTCGAGCGGACTCGGGATCTCGCCCTCCAGCCGGATGCGCGCGGTGCGGATGGTGGGATCGGGCACCGGGGCGGCCGACAGCAGCGCCTCGGTGTAGGGATGATAGGGCGGGTCGAACAGCGCCGCGACCGGCCCCGCCTCCATCACCTGCCCCAGGTACATCACCACCACCTCGTCGGCGAGGTAGCGCACCAGGCCGAGATCGTGGCTGATGAACACGAGCGTGGTGCGGCTTTCCTCCTGGATGCGCAGCAGCAGGTTGATGACCGCGGCCTGCACCGATACGTCGAGCGCGGAGACCGGCTCGTCGGCAACCAGCAGCTCCGGGTTGCCGGCGAAGGCGCGGGCGATGGCGATGCGCTGCTTCTGCCCGCCCGACAATTGCCGCGGCAGCGCGTGCCGCACGCTCGCCGGCAGGCGCACCATCGCGAGCAGCGATGCCACCCGTTCCTCCACCGCGCGCCGGCCGCGGGCGATGCCGAATTTGCGCAGCGACCGCGCCAGCGGCCAGCCGACCGGGTGCGACGGGTTCAGTGTGCCGTCCGGGTTCTGGAACACCATCTGCACCGCGGCGACCAGCGCCGCCGGGCGGCGGCGCACCGGACGCGAAGCGACCTCGGTGCCAAGCACGCGCAGGCTGCCGCTGGTGGCCGCGTCCAGCCCGGCCAGCACTTTCGCGAACGTCGATTTGCCGGACCCGGATTCGCCCACGATCGCCAGCACGCGCCCGCGCTGCGCCGCCAGCGTCAGCCGATCATTGGCGAGCAGCCGGCGGCGGCCGACCGGGAACACGCGCGAAACCTCCTGCGCCTCCATCACCGTGTCGCCCGCAGCGGCGGCGATGTTGGCGCGCGCGGGCGCGGCCGGCGGCAGCATCGGCGGCAGCTCGGTCCAGCGGGCGCAGCGCACCAGATGGCCCGGATCCGCTGGCCGCAGCGGCACCACCGCGGCGTCGCACACGCCTTGCACCCGATGCGCGCAGCGCGAAAGAAAGCCGCACGTCTCCGGCGCGCGGCCGGCCGCGGGCACGACGCCCGGGATCGGGACCAGCGGCGCGCTGCGCTTGTCGGCCCCCGGACGCGGCAGGGACGCGAGCAGGCCGCGCGTGTAGGGATGGCGCGGTGCGGCGAACAGCGCGGCGGCCGGCGCATCCTCCACCAGCTTGCCCGCGTACATCACGCCGATGCGGTCGCAGACCTGCGCGATCACGCCGAGGTTGTGCGAGATGTAGAACAGCGCCGTGCCGTATTTCGCGCGCAGTTCGTTGAACAGGTCGAGCACCGTCGCCTCCACCGTCACGTCGAGGCCGGTGGTGGGTTCGTCCAGCAGCAGCAGCGCCGGATTGGCGAGCAGCGCCATCGCGATCACCACGCGCTGCTTCTGCCCGCCGGAAAGCTGGTGCGGATAGCGACGCATGACGCTGTCGGGATCGGGCAGATGCACGTCCGCCAGCACGCGCGCGGCGCGCTGTCGCGCCTCCGCCGCCGTCACGCGCTCATGCGCCATCGGCACTTCGACCAACTGCCGGCCCACGGTCATGGACGGATTGAGCGCGGTCGCCGGCTCCTGATAAACGATGGCGATGCGTGCGCCGCGGATGCGGCGCAATTCCTCGGCGCCCGCCTGCACCAGGTCGCGCCCCTCGAAGGTGATGCTGCCGCGCGCGATGGCGCCGTTGCGGCCCATGTAGCCCATGATCGCGAGAATCAGCGTCGATTTGCCGCAGCCGGATTCGCCGACCAGCCCGAAGCTCTCGCCCGGCGCGATGTCGAGCGAGAAATCCGGGATGGCGGCGACGGTGCCGCGCGCGGTGGTGTATTCGACGCGCAGGTCGCGGATGGAGAGCAGCGGCACCGCCTCAGTCCGCCTGCGACAATTCGGTCAGCCCGTCGGCAAGCAGGTTGAAGCCGAGGATCAGGCTGACCAGCGCGATGGTCGGATAGAGCGCCATGTGCGGAAACACGGTGATCATCGATGTCGCCTGCTTGATCATGCCGCCCCAGTCCGGATTCGGCGGCGGCAGGCCGAGGCCGAGGAAGCCGAGCGTGCCGATGGTGATCGTCGTGTAGCCGAGGCGCAGGCAGAAATCGGTGATCAGCGGCCCGCGGCAGTTCGGCAGCAGTTCCACCAGCATCACGAACACGTCGCTCTCCTGCCGCAGATAGGCGGCGGCGACGAATTCCTGGTGCATCAGCGCCAGCACAAGGCCGCGCACGATGCGCGAGATGCCGGGCGCGGAGGCCAGCACCACAGCGATGACGATGTTGAGCGCCGAGGGACCGATATTGGCGATGATGACGACATAGAGCACCACCACCGGAAACGATAGGATCACGTCCGAGGCGCGGCTGACCGCCACATCGACCCAGCCGCGGTAATAGCCGGCGAGCAATCCCATCGCGGCGCCGACCGTGTAGGCCGCGAGCACCGCAACGGGTGCGACCGCGAGCACGGTGCGCCCGCCCCAGACGACACGCGACAGCAGGTCGCGCCCCAGCGGATCGACGCCGAACCAGTGCCGCGCGCTACTGCCGGGATGGCTCATCGCCATGTAGTCCTGCGCGTTCGGCGGTGCCAGCGGCAGCAGCGGCGCGAGCAGCGCCAGCACCACCCAGAACAGCACGATGCCGAGCCCGACCAGTGCCACCGGCGAATGCGGCAGCCGGCGCAGAAGATTCGGCGACGGGCGTCCCGCAGCTTCCAGCACGCCGACCGGATCGTTGACGATACCGGACATCAGGCGCGCGCCTGCGGATCAAGCACGCGATAGCCGATGTCGCTCAATAGCTGCGTCGTGGTGGCGACGAACAGCGCCACCAGCGTCGCCGCCTCGATCAGGCTCACGTCGCCGAACAGCGATGCGTCCAGCAGCATGCGGCCGAAGCCGGGATAGGCGAACACCAGTTCCGTCACCACCACGCCGCCGATCAGCCAGTTGATCTGCAGCAGCAGCACGGTGAACGGCGCGATCAGCGCATTGCGCAGCGCGTGGCGCAGGATCACCTGCCGCCGCGGCAGGCCTTTCAGGACCGCGGTGCGCACATAGGGCTTCGCCATCACCTCGGCCATCGAGGTGCGCACCATGCGCGCCACGTAGCCGGAATCGTAGATCGCCAGCACCGCGACCGGCAGCACCAGTTGCGAGGCGATCGACCAGCCGGAGCTGGGATCCAGCGGGCTGGTGCCCGGCAGCCAACCCAGCGCCACCACGAACACCGCGACCAGCAGGACGCCGAGTGCAAATTCGGGAATCGAGGTCATGACGATGGAGAGCGTGGACAGACTTCGATCGAGCACGCTTCCCGTGCGCATCCCGGCCAGTACGCCAAGCACGAGCGAAAGCGGGATGATGACGGCGAAGGCGAGGCCGGCGAGCAGCGCGGTGCTGCTGAGCCGGTCCCACAGCACGTCGTTGACCGGCGCCTTGTACAGCGTCGAGTAGCCGAAATTGCCGAAATACCGGTTGCCGCGCGGATCCTTGAAGTCGAGGCCAAGCGCCGGATCCTGCAGCGGATCGGCCTGCAGCCCGGTCAGCACGCCGACCCAGCGCACGTAGCGCACCAGCAGAGGATCGTTCAGGTGCAGTTTCCTGTAGAGCAGATCGACCTGTTCTTGCAGCGCAAAGGCGCCGAGAGTCTTGCGGGCGACGTTGCCGGGCGAGAATTCGGTGACGACGAACACCAGAAACGAGGCGACCAGCAGCGTCGCCAGCATCTCCAGCGCGCGGCGGAGGATGTAGCGGGTCAAAGCAGCTTTTTCCCTTGTTCCCTCTCCGCCCCTTCGGGGCGGAGAGGGAGATTGGCCCGGACAAAATGAATGCGCTCATGCGCCGCACCGCTCTGCGCTACGCCTTCTGCAGCGCGAGCCGGTTGCCGAAGAAGTAGTTCGACGGATGGATGTTCGCGCCCAGCACGATCTTGTCGTAGAAGGTGAAGTTATTGCGGAACAGCGGCTGCGCGATCGGGCCGTCCTCGTGCATGATCTGTTCGAGCTGGCCGATCAGCTCGCGGCGCTGGTCCATGTCCAGCGTGCCTTCGGCCTTGGACAGAATCTCGTCGAAAGTCTTGTTGCTGTAGCTGCTTTCGTTCCACGGCACGCCGGTGCGATAGCCGAGGCCGAGGATCATCATCGCCAGCGGACGATGGTACCAGATGGTCGAGCCGAACGGCACCTTGGTCCAGACGTCCCAGTACTGGGCACCCGGCATGACGTTCAGCTTCACGTTGATGCCGACCTTCTTCCACTGCTCCGCCGCCGCCTGCGCCTGCGCCACGCCCCAGGGCAGATCGTTCGGCACATACAGCGTCAGGTCGAGGCCGTTGGCGTGGCCGGCCTCGGCGAGCAGCTTCTTCGCCTCATCCGGATGGTAGCCCATCGGCGTGATCGGTTTGGTGTCCGGCTGCGCCGGCGAGCAATGCGTGTGATCGCCGGGAATGCCGATGCCGCGCAGCGCCACTTCCAGGATCGGCTTCGGATCGAGCGACAGCTTCATCGCCCGGCGCACGCGCGGATCGTCGAACGGCTTCTCGGTCTCCTTGAACCGCAGCACGATCGTTTCCGCGCTCTGGATCTGATAGAGCTTCAGATGCGGCATCGCGTTCAGCGCGTCGAACTGCACCGGATCGGCGAAGATCAGCCCGTGCAGCTGCCGCGACGCCAGCGCCGCGATCGCGGCCGACGGATCGTCGCCGGTGTCCACCTGCTCGATCGCGTCGAGCCAGGCGGGCTGACCCCAGTAGGATTTTACCTTGTGCAGTACGGCAATCTTGCCGGTGTCGCTGCGCACCAGTTCGAATGGTCCGGTGCCCTGCGAGCCGGGCTGGAACACGCCCTTTTCCTCAGGATACAGCATCGCCGCCGGATAGTGGAACAGATGCTCCGGCACCGAGACCTGCGGCTCGCGGCAGTTGAGGCGGACCGTGTGATCGTCCACCTTCTCGATCGCGTTGGCGTCCCACAGCTCGGTCGTGGTCTTGCCGTCGGCGCCCTTCACGTCCTTGAGCAGGTAGCCCTTCACCAGCCCGACGAACGACGACCCGACCGCGGCGTCGGTAAGCCGGCGCAGGTTCCACACCACGTCATCGGCGGTGAAGTCACGGCCGTTGCGCCACTTCACGCCCTTGCGCACGTTCAGCGTCCAGGTCTTCAGGTCCGGACTGACCGACCAGCCTTCCAGCAGATAGGGATGGGTGATGTTGTGCTCGTCGGAGAAGGTCAGATACTCGACGACCTGGCGCGAGACGTTGCTCTGGTAGGCCCAGGAATAGGTCGCCGGGTTCTTCAGGTCCATGACGCGCGTGCCGATGCGCAGCGTGCCGCCCATCGGCATGTTGTCCGCCCGCGCCGGCGCGATCGGCGCCATGCCCGCCAGCTTCAGCGCCGCCGGCGCCGCCATGCCCAGCAGCGTGGCGAAACGCACGAACTCGCGCCGGTTCATCCGCCCATCCGAAAGCTGCGCCTGCAGCTTTTCCAGATGCGGCATCTTGCTGCTGTCCGACATGAAACTCCTCGCTTGTTGTGCCGCGATCCGACGGATGCGGCAGTGCTTTCTGCACCCGCGCGGGAGCGTGCTCTCGCGTGGGCGAGACGCAACATTCACGAGGTTCGCGGAACCGCGTCAAGATGCGATCGGCTACAGCATCGCCAGCGGTTGCCGCCGCGCCGGCGGCGGGAAGGCGCGGTCGATCGCGGCGAGGTCCGCTTCCGTCAGCGCAAGGTCGGCAGCGGCGGCGTTTTCGCGCACATGGGCCGCGTCACCCGCCTTCGGGATGGCGATCACCCAGGGCTGGCGGAGCGCCCAGGCCAGCGCCACCTGCGCCGGGGTCGCGCCATGAAGCTGCGCGACCTGCGCGAGCGCCGTCGCCCGCAGCAGCCGCCCGCCCTGGCCGACCGGCGAGTACGCC
>JAJZVE010000185.1 GCA_021845835.1 Pseudomonadota bacterium
ATCGGTCAGCGATTGTCCCGAGACCACAGGCCCATGATTTGCCAGCAGCACGGCCCGCGCGCCGTGTGCCGCGGCACGGATCGCGGGTTCCATGGCCGGGTCGCCGGGACGATAGTACGGCACGATTGGCATCGCGCGTCCGATCCGCATGACGAAATACGGCGTCAGCGGCGGGATCGGATTGCCGGCGTCCACGTCCGGCAGGCACGCCACCGCCGTCGCCATCGTCGAATGCAGATGCACGACGGCGCCAGCCTCCGCGCGCGCCGTGTAGAAGGCGCGGTGCATGAACACTTCCTTCGACGGCTTGTCGCCATCGACATGCGCGAACGACCCGTCGAGCCGCGACAGCCGCGCCGCATCCAGCCGGCCGAGCGAGGAATTGGTCGGCGTGATGAGATAGCCGTCATCCAGCCGCACGCTGATGTTGCCGGCGCTGCCGACGGAAAAGCCGCGCGCGAACAGGCTCCCGGCAAGATCAACCAGCCGGCGGCGCGTCTCCGCCTCGGTCATCGTGTTTCCTCCAGCATGGCAAACGATTTTGCGAAGAAATCGGACGCGCCGAAATTGCCGCTCTTCAGCGCCAGCAGCAGCGCCGGGCCGCTGCCCTCGGCAAACGTCCAGGGTACGCCGGGGTCGATCTCCGCGCCGATGCGCAAGCTGCGCACGCCAAGCCGCGTCACCACGGCGCCCGCAGTCTCCCCGCCCGCCACCACCAGCCGCCGCACGCCACCCGCGACCATCGCCGCGGCGATTTCAGCCAGCGCGTGCTCCACCAGCGCGCCGGCCTGTTCGCGCCCGAGTTGCTTCTGCAGTGCCGTCACCTTGTCCGGCGGTGCCGAGGCGGCGACCAGAACGGGGGTGGCGCCGAGCTTGCCGTCCAGCCATGCGCGCGCCTGCGCCGCCAGCGCCGCTGCATCGGGGGTCGCCAGCGGATCGAGTTCCAGAGTGGGGATTTTCCCGCGCACCGTCGCGATCTGCAGCAGCGTCGCGCGCGAGCAGGAACCGGCCAGTACCGCCGCGTGCCCCGCCACATGCGGCAGCGCCCCCGGATCGGCGAGCGACGGCAGCAGGCCGGCAGCGCGGAAATTATCCGGCAGGCCGAGCGCGACCCCGGAGCCGCCGGTGACCAGCGCGTGCGAGGCCGCCGCCGTGCCGATCGCGCGCAAATGCGCGTCCGTGATCGCATCGACGATGGCGTAGCGCCGGCCCTGCTCCTTCAGCGCCGTCAGGGCGCGGCGGATCGCGTCAGCGCCCTGCTCCACCGTCTCGAACGCGACAAGACCGACCGTGCCGTCGGTCTGCCGCGACAGCACGCGCACGAGATTGGCATCCGTCATCGGCGTGAGCGGATGGTGTTCCATGCCGCTTTCGTTCAGCAGCACGTTGCCGACGAACAGGTGCCCCTGATAGACGGTGCGCCGGTTGGTCGGAAACGCCGGACAGGCGAGCGCGAAGCCGCAACCGAGTTCGGCGATCAGCGCATCCGCGACCGGCCCGATATTGCCGCGCTCGGTGCTGTCGAAGGTCGAGCAGTACTTGAAGAAGAACTGCCGGCAGCCGGCAAGCCGCAGCCATCCCAGCGCGGCGCGGCTGTCGGCGACCGCGGCGGCGGCCGGCGTGGTGCGCGATTTCAGCGCCACCACGACCGCATCGGCATCCGGCACCGCGTCGCCCGGCGACGGCACGCCGATCAGTTGCACGGTGCGCATGCCGTTCCTGACCAGCATGGACGCGAGGTCGGTCGCGCCGGTGAAATCGTCGGCGATGCAGCCCAGCAGCGGCATGTCTCAAACTCCTTCCAGCGCCGCCGCGAACGCGGCGGCCTGCGTCGTCCAGTCCGGCAGCGCGTGTCCGGCCTCCCAGGCCGCTGCGCGCATGCCCTCGCGCAGCGCACGGTCGAAGATCAGGCGGCGCAGCGCGCGCGACAGCGCGGCGTCGTCGCCGACTGCGACCACGACGCCGGTCTGCGGCGTCACCAGCGCACCGGCCGCGCCGCCGTCGCTCACGGCAACCGGCACGCCCCGCTTCAACGCTTCGGCGATCGCCATGCCGTAGCCCTCGAAGCGTGTCGCCAGCGCGAACAGGTCGGCCCGCTGCCACAGGGTTTCGAGCGCGTCGGCGACCACCTCGCCGGCGAAGGTCACGCGCGCGGCGATGCCCAGTTCGGCCGCCAGTGTCTGCAGTGCAGTCGCGCAGGCGGCGTCGCGCGTCCCGCCGGCGATGGTCAGGCTCCAGTCCAGATCGGGCAGTTTCGCCAGCGCGCGCAGCAGCACGTCATGCCCCTTGCGCGGCGTGATGACACCGACCGACAGGATCGCGCAGCCTGGCCCGCCCGAGCCCGCGCTGCGCTGCGCCGCCGCCGTGCCCGGCACCACGATGGCCAGCCGGTCGTGCGCGACGCCGAAGTCCGTCGCCAGCCGCTCGGCGGTTGTCGGGCTGGTGACGATGACGCGGGCGAGGCGTGCGAACAGCATGCGCTCGGCGCGGCGCAGCGTGTCGCGTTCGGCTTCGGGGCGATCCGGTTCCAGTGCCGTCGGATGATGGATCAGCCCGACCGTTGCGCGCGCGGCGAGCGCGTCGGCCAGCGGTGCGAAGGCGGGCAGCGCCAGGCCGTCGATCACCGGCACCGCGTCCGGCGGCACGCGCGCCCACGCCGCGCGCGCGCTCGCCTCCGCCGCCGCGTCGGCCAGCGGGCGTTGCCCGTCGAGTTCCAGTACCTCGACGTGATGGCTGGCAGCGCGCAACTCGGCGACGATGGCGCGATCATAGCCGTAGCCGCCGGTGACCGTCGTGAACGGCGCGGGGACCAGCAGGGCGAGGCGCATCATGCGATCGCGCCTTCATAGGCCGCCCAGGCGAGCGGACTTTCGCGCAGCAGCACCTTCAGCGCCGCGACCCGCCTGCCGCCTGCACCCAGCGTGCCGCCACGACAGGCGGCGGCGAGCAGGTTCCAGACATGCTGCGCCACCACCTCGGTCGTGGTGTTGCGCCCGGCAAGGTCCGGCACCTCGTCGAGATTGCGGTAGTCGAGCGTGTCCAGGATGCGCCGCAATTCGGTGCGCGCCAGCCCGATATCGACCAGCAGCCCGAGCGGATCGAGCTGCGGCGCGCGGAATTCCGCCTCGACGGCGTAGGTGGCTCCGTGCAGGCGTTGCGCGGGACCGAATTCGGCGCCGCGGAAGGCGTGCGCGATCATGATGTGGTCGCAGACGGTCAGGCTGTACATCCCGCGTGTTCCTCAATAGCCGCGCGTCGTATCGATCCGGTTCGGCAGGGCCTCGCCGGAGCGCCAGGCGCGCAGGTTGGCGAACAGGATCGCCAGGCTGCGATCATTGTAGGATGCCGGATCGTCGCAGGACACGTGCGGCGTTGCGATCAGGTTGCGGGTGCGCCAGATGCGGTGTGCCGGCGGCAGCGGCTCCACCGGGAACACGTCCAGCACCGCGCCGCCAAGCCGCTCGGCGTCCAGCAGATCGCACAGCGCGTCGGTGTCGAGCAGCGCGCCGCGGCCGATGTTCACCACGGCCGCGGCTGCCGGCAGCAGATCGAGGCGGCGGCGGTCGATCAGGCCGCGCGTGGCCGGCGTCAGCGGACAGGCGAGCAGCAGCAGGTCGGCGCGGGGCAGCAGCGCGTCCAGGCCCGCGACCGCGGCAACCGCGGCGAAGTCGGGATGCGCCGTGCCGCGCGTGTTCACGCCCGTCACGCGCACCGCCAGCGCGCGTAGCTGGCGCGCCCCGGCACTGCCGAGGTCGCCGGTGCCGACGATCACCGCATGGCGGCCGGCGAGCGGCCGGGCCGGCAGCTTGTGCCATCGTTCTTCGTGCTGTGCGGCGAGCAGGGCGGGCAGGCGGGCCGCCAGCAGCAGCGCCGCCATCGCCATATACTCGCCCGCCTTCGGCCCGTGCGTGCCGCGGTTATTCAGCAGCACCGCTCGGTCCGGCAGCCAGTCGAACGGCGCCAGCCCGTCCACGCCGGCCGCGTTCACGAATACGAGCGCGAGCCGCGGCGTCGCCAGCGGGCGGAGCCGGCGCAGCGCCGCGGTCGGGCCGACCAGCAGCTCCACTTCGCCGCGGACGCGGGCGAAATCGGCGTCGGTGTCGCCAAAACTGACGACGTGTGCCGGCTCGCCGGCGGCGGCGCGCTGCCATTGCGCCGGGGTGATCGCGAAGCCGGGGTCGCCGGGGTCGTTCTGGACATGCACACGCATGGCGGCGAACCTGCCACGAAGCGGCCTGTCCGCACAGGGCATCCATCCGCACAGGACAGGCAGCGCCGCTTCCGTCGCGGCGCCGGCGCTGTCACCCTGAGCGGCGCATGGTGATCCCGATCCTGTTCCGCGATGCCCGCTTCGTCGTGCTCGACAAGCCCGCCGGCCTGCCGGTGCATGCCGGCCCGCGCGGCGGGGCGAGCGTGGAGGACGTCTTTCCGATGTTGAGCCGGCGGCGCGACGGACCGTGGCTCGCGCACCGCCTGGACGCCGACACCGCCGGCTGCCTCGTGGTCGCGCTGCGGCGCGCCTCGCTGCACGCGGCGCAGGCGGCGTTCGCCGCGGGGGCGGCGGACAAGACCTATTGGGCGGTCGTGGTCGGCGGCCCGGCGGCGGAGCTGGGCACCGTCGAGGCGCCGTTGCTGAAAGTGAGCGACCGCGCCGGCTGGCGCATGCGGGCGGATGCGCGGGGCGCGCCGGCGGTGACCGAGTGGCGGGTGATGGGGCGCGGCGCGGGGCTGGCCTGGCTGGAACTCAGGCCGCGCACGGGGCGGACACATCAGGTACGGGCGCATTGCGCGCTGCTCGGCTGCCCGCTGCTGGGCGATCCGGTCTATGGCGCCGGCGAGGGACGGCTGCAGCTGCTGGCGCGCGCCATCGCCCTGCCGCTCGACCCGCCGCTGGCGGCCACGGCGCCGGTGCCCGCGCATATGCGCGCGGCGCTCGCCACCTGCGGCTGGCTCAGCCCAGCAGGAACCACAGCCGGAACGTAAGCGTCTCCAGAGCGGTCTGGCGCACCAGTCCCGGCAGGCGCAGCGCCGCCAGCCGGCGCCGCCGTCCGCCGGTCAGCGCCGCCTGCAGCCGTGCCACGTCGCGCCGCGCCGCCGGGCTGAGCAGGGCGGGCTGCGCGGCGAGGGCGGCGACGTTGGCGCGGAACAGGTGCATGAACGCGCCCGGCCCGCGGACCAGCGCGCCGCGGGCGCGGCCGAGCGTCGATGGCGGCGCGCCGACCGCGTTCGCCACGTGCTGGCGATACAGCACCAGCGGCAGCGGGTCCGCGAGCACGCGCCCGCCCGCCGCCGCCACCAGCACGTAGCTCCACCAGTCATGCAGCATATCCTCCGGCGCGCGGCTGCCGGCGATTAGGGCGGCGGCGGCGCGGTTGAGCGAAATGGTGCAGCCGGTTGCGATATTCTGCGCCAGCGCGGCGGGGAAGCCGGGCGGACGGCAGAGCTGCGGCGATTCGCCCAGCGGCGCGAGCGTCGCGTCCACCAGACGCTGCCGCGCGCAGGCCAGCGCCGGCACGCCCTCTGCCGCGCCGGCCAGGGCCGCCATGCCGCGCGCCAGCTTCTCCGGCAGCCACACGTCGTCCTGGTCGGAAAACGCAACGGCATCTCCCGGCCCGAGCGATGGCAGCGCCGCCCGCAGCAGGGCAAGGAAACTGCCCTGGACGCCGAGCCGGCCGGCGGGGGCATCGAGGCGGCGGCAGCGGTCGGCGCCGACGCGGGCGGCGAACCCGGCCATCACCGGGATGGTCGCGTCGGTCGAGCCGACGTAGAGCAACAGCAGGGTCCAGTCGGCATGCGTCTGGGTGAGGTAGCTCGCCAGTTGCTCGGGCAGGAAGACCGCGCCGTTGTAGGTGGCGAGCAGGATGACGACGCGCCCGCTCACGCCAGGGCGGTGTCCACCGTGCGGGCGACGCTGTCCTGCCACGGCGGCAGCGCCACGCCGAAGCGGGCGGCGAGCCGGCCGCAATCGAGCCGCGAATCCGGTGGCCGGCGCGCGGGCGTCGGCCAGTCCGCGGTCGCGATCGCCTCGACCACGGGACGCCGCAGGCCGTGCCGCTCGGCGCGCGCGAACACCGCTTCCGCAAGGCCGTGCCAGGTGGTCGCGCCGCTGCCGGCGGCATGAAAGATGCCGCCCGCGTGGCCGTCCCAGCTATCGGCGAGGGCCAGGATGGCGGCGGCGAGGTCGGCGGCGGCGGTCGGGCAGCCGCGCTGGTCGGCGACCACGCGCAGCCGGTCGGTCCGGCGCGCCGCATTCAGCATGGTGAGCACGAAATTCTTGCCGCGCGGCGCATAGACCCAGGAGGTGCGCAGGATCAGCGCCCGCGCGCCCGACGCCAGCACCGCCTCCTCGCCGGCGCGCTTGCTCGCGCCATAGACGCCGGTGGGACTGGTCGCGTCGTCCTCGACGTAGGGCGCGCCCTTCAGCCCGTCGAACACGTAATCGGTGGAAATATGGATCAGCCGCGCGCCGTGCGCAGCGCACCAGGCGGCGAGCGCGGCCGGGCCGTCGCGGTTGGCGCGCCAGGCGGCCTCGGGTTCGCTCTCGGCCTTGTCCACCGCGGTATAGGCGGCGGCGTTGACCACCAGCGCCGGCGCTGCCGCGTCCAGCACCGCGCGCAGCGTCTCCGGCCGGTCGAAGTCGAAATCGGGCCGCCCGACCGCGCGCAACGCCCGATCGCCGGGCGCGGCGGCCAGCGCCTGCGCCACCTGCCCGGCGCCGCCGGTGACCAGGATCATGCGGCTACACCCGGAACCACTGTTCGCATTCGCCAAGCCGCGGCAACGCGCGGTCCTTCTCCGACAGCGCTGCCGCCGCCGGCGCCACCGGCCAGGGCAGCGCGAGGTCGGGATCGTCCCAGACCACGCCGCGTTCGCTCGCGCGGTCGTAATCGGCGGTGACCTTGTAGAGCACCTCGGTATCCGGCGCGAGCGTGCAGAACCCGTGCAGGAAGCCGCCCGGGATCCACAACTGGCTCCAGTTCGCGGCGGACAGCTCGGCGGCGACGTGCTGTCCGTAGGTCGGGGAGCCGTGGCGGATATCCACCGCCACGTCCCAGATGGCGCCGCGCACGCAGCGCACCAGCTTGCCCTGCACATGCGGCGCGATCTGGCAGTGCAGGCCGCGCACCGTGCCGGTCTTCACCGACAGGCTCTGGTTGTCCTGGATGAAGTGCGCATCGACGCCGGCGGCGGCGAAGCGCGCGGCGTTGAAGGTTTCCGAGAAGAACCCGCGCGCATCGGCAAAGCGCGGCGGCGTCAGCAGGATCACGTCGGGGATGGCGAGGCGCTCGACTTTCATCGCGGGCATCCGTTCAGGTGTGCAACCCCTCGGCGAGATCGGCCAGCACGCGGCCGAGTTCGGTCTTGCCGAGCGCGCGCGCCTGTTGGCGCAGCATGTGATTGTCGATCCAGCCCATACGGTATGCCACTTCCTCCGGGCAGCCGACCAGCATGCCCTGGCGCGACTGGATGGTCTGCACGAAGGTTGCCGCCTGCAGCAGCGAATCCGGCGTGCCGGCGTCCAGCCAGGCGCAGCCGCGGCCGAGCCGTTCCACCTGCAGCGAGCCTTCCTCCATATAAAGCCGGTTGAGATCGGTGATCTCCAGCTCGCCGCGCGCCGAGGGGCGCACGCGCTGCGCCATTTCGCCGACGCGCGCATCGTAGAAGTAGAGGCCGATCACCGCCCAGTTGGACTGCGGCGCCGCCGGCTTCTCAACGATGTCGAGCGCATGCCCGCTCGCGTCGATCGTCACCACGCCGTAGCGTTCGGGATCGCGCACCTGGTAGGCGAACACGGTCGCGCCGTGCCGGCGCGACGCGGCGTTGCGCAGCAGCACGGAGAGGTGGTCCGCGAAGATCAGGTTGTCGCCGAGCACCAGCGCGCAAGGATCGCCGGCAATCCAGTCGCGCCCGATGAGGAACGCCTGCGCCAGCCCTTCCGGGCGCGGCTGCTCGGCAAAGGTGAAGCGCACGCCGAAGCGTTCGCCATCGCCGAGCAGGCGGCGGAACTGCGGCAGGTCGCCGGGAGTGGAGATCACCAGGATGTCGCGGATGCCGGCCAGCATCAGCACCGACAGCGGATAGTACACCATCGGCTTGTCATAGACCGGCAGCAATTGCTTCGACGCCGCCAGCGTCATCGGGTGCAGCCGCGTGCCGGAACCGCCGGCGAGGATGATGCCCTTGTTCATAATGGTTTCTCAGGCAGCGCGGCCGAGCCGCTGGCCGGCATAGCGCGCGG
>JAJZVE010000186.1 GCA_021845835.1 Pseudomonadota bacterium
AGAACCATCGGCGCGATCCGATGTCGCCGAGTAGAGTTGACCCGGGGCACCATCGCGGGTCACGCCATCGCGCTGGAGATAGCGAAGATGCACCGCGGCGGCGCGGCTGCCGGCGCGCATCGGGCTGTAGCGCGCCTTGACCACGACCCTGCGGGCGCCTGGTTTGGTGTTCGACCAACCGCGAGGTGATGCTGCCCGGCCGCGCGCGAACGTGGCGCCACGGCCGCGCTTGGCGGGAAGGCTGGCAATAGGACGAGCGGCGTCCGTTGATAGGGATGCGGTTGATCGCCTGAGCGGCCCCGCACGAGAAATCGCGCGTTTGATTTGCGTCGATGCCAGAGCCCGGCGATCATCTCCGCTGCGCTTGCGTCCAAGCCGGGGACGAAGGGGCAGGTCATCTTCATTGTGAGCCATTGCCTGATCATGCCGATGACCGCTGAAATCGAGAAGGTGTCTTGATGGCACGGCAGAATCTGAAGCGAAGACACAGATCCTGGCAGGATGGACGTGCCCCTCGGCAAGCTCTTGGCACGGTGCATGGTCTCGATAACCCAATGTGCAGACACAGAAATCGCGGCGGTCAGGGCCGTGTGGTGCCACGCACCTTTATCTTGCCCTCCCTAAACGGCAAAATTTCCAGGGACTTTCGGCGATCTTTGTCAGCCGCACATTATCACAGAATGGCACCTTTGCTGCGCTCGATCGCGATTTCGCTCGCCAGAACGCGATATATGGCTGATCCCGCGTCCTCAAATGGTCGGTGCGTAAAGTCGATGCAAAGAACACGCAGCCTGCCGGCGCAAATGCGGGTAATCTTGGCGTTTTCATGGTGTGCGATCGAACGGTCCTTGCCGTCTGATCAGCTCGACTTTTGCCATGAACAGACCCCTATCGGTGCTTGATGCCGAGCGCGGGATCGTCTGCAAATCAGTCGCGGATTGGTAGCTGAATGTGGATTGGTAGCTGAATATCGAAACCGGCGAACGACTTTCGCTCATCAACGGTATCGCCATCGATGCGTTGATCTTCGGCGCAACCGCCGCAAGGTAGCGCTGCGTTTGCGCCGGTAATGCGCGACCGGTGAGCAGCGTCTGCTCAAGCCGAGCCGGACCGGCATTATAGGCGGCCAGGAACCACGGCGCGCCAAATCGATCGAACATCTCGCGCAGATACGCAGCACCGGCCATGATGCTGTTGCGCGGTGCATACGGATTGGCCCCGAGATCGTAGCGGGCGCGCAGTGCGGCGTAGGTCTGTGGCATCACCTGCATCAGGCCCATCGCACCGGTAGATGATCGGATCGGCTGGCCGTTCAACATCAAATGGCCGCCACTTTCGGCGCGCATCACAGCTGCGATCCAGCGTGCAGGCACGCCGAATCGACGCGACGCCGCCCTGATATCGGGCTGCCAGACGACGATGCGGGAATTCCTGTGGTTGTGCACGATCTTCGCCGGGCTATAGCAACGAGGCGATCCATGAAGTGGCACGAACAGCGCTGCTTTGGCCGCAAGACCGCACGTCGTGACCAAGGTTACGAGTCCCATGGTTCGCTTCTCCTGGTGACGGACGATGCTCGATGAAGCGGCAACGAAAAGCGCTGTCAGCGTGCTCGCTGCGGTCAAGGGTAAGGCACGCCAAAGCGCGCCGGCTGCGCTGCCCTTGACATTCGCTGCGCGCACCGGCCGTGCGGTAATCGGCAGGGACGGCAGGATGGCCGTCCCTGGACCAAACAACAGGATGGTCCGGGAAGGATGCTTGCCGGTCATGGCACATGGCTTCCGGGCGTCCAGAGCGGGGCCACCCGGCCGATGATGCTGCTGATCGGTGTCGGCCCAAAATACCGCCCGTCGAGCGATGTCGGTACGTTGGGGATCAGCACGAAGATGGAACCGGGACGGAGCGGTCCGCAGCCGGTCCAGGCAACAAGTCTGCGTCCACGCCCGTCGCGTTTGAGCGCATCAGCGACATGGTGACCGTCGATCGAGACCCGACCATCGCGCTCGCAAACGGTCTGACCGGCGACGGCGGCGACGCGCTTGAGCAGCGGTACGCCAAGCGGCAGATAATCGCGATTCGCGAACAGAAGCGCGCTGCGCCGGTCCGGCCAGAACAGCACATAATCGCCGACCCGCAGGTGATCGCGGCTCGATCTGGGCAGGACGCGCCAGAAGCCGATCGGTGTGCTGGCGGTGGCGTTCCAGACGATCAGCGGTCGCGCATGCAGCGCGGATGCCACCATCAAGACCAGGCCGGCGATAACGCCGAACAGGAGTTCGCGCACCGGGTGATGGCGAAGCGTCACGATATGCCCATCCAACAACAGCGCAGCCAAACTCGATGTTGGTCGTCCTGATACGGTCGCGGTGCCTCGCCGCAGCTCAGCCGGTTGTGGACATGGCGCCAATAATGCGGCGCGATGTCCGCCGGATCGAAGCCGGCGCTTTCGATCATGTCGATGGCCGCGAGCACACGCTGAACGCGCGACCAGCCCGACTGGCGGAGCAAAATCTCGCCGCCGGGGCCCATGCCAGGCACGGTCGAGCATGCCTCGGCACGGGCGCAGGCGCGGAGGATATCGACGGGCGACACGACCGTGCCGAAGTCATCTGTCCGCCAGCGGATGAACGCAAAGATCGCGCCGGGCGCGAACCAGATCAGACGTCTACGTCGATCAAGAATTTGTTCGCCAACATCATGACCGAAACGCAGCCATTGCTCGACGCGATGACGGATGAAGACCAGCATCACGCTGGTCAGAGGGTCGTGCTGGCTCATCGCCGTTGTCTCCCGCCAGCCGGCCGCAGGCTGCTTCTGAAGTCGCCCATGAACGTGGCACAGACGCCGGCGAGGATGCACTGCAATCCCCGCAGCCCGCCCCTCAATGCCACTTGCTTCAAGCGCGTTCGCCAGCGCGATGTTCGGGCTGAGCGAGCTGAGCAATGCCGGCCATTTGAGGCGATTCGCGCGCCGGCTGTCGTTTGCCCCCAATTGTGAGTCTGGACGCTGAAGGATTTGCGAGTCTTTCCGGTCGCTTGCGCATTGGCTTCTGGCCCTTTGATCATAGATTTGGCCCTTAATTCCTGGACTGACCACTACATCTGGGTGTAGGCTCACGTGACACGATGATGAGTCGGAGGGATCGGTGAGACGTATCCCGCTTAGTCGCCGTTCACATGTCACGGGCTTTGGTTCTCTCGACGGAGGCGTGGTCGAGCATGAGAGCGCGCTCGAACGGGACTTCGTGCTGCTCACGACGTTTCTCGACCCGGCTGCGGCAATCACATCACAACCGGTCACGATCCATTTCCAGGAGGCAGGAGAGCGGCGCCGGTACACGCCGGACTTCCAGGTGATTTGGAACGACGGTCGATTCGAGCTTGTCGAGGTAAAGTATCGGGTGGATCTGCGTGACAATTGGGCGCGGTTGCGGCCCGGCTTTGTCGCTGCGTGGACATCCGCCCGGGAAAGCGGCGGCAAATTCCGCATCGCGACCGAGCGCGGCATCCGAGGGCCTTGGCTCGATAATGCGCGACGCCTGTTGCCGCTGCGCAGGGTACCGCTCGATCCCACATCGACCGAGCAGGCCCTGCGGGCGACGCGGTCGCTCATCGAACCGACATTCGGGGGTATCGTGGAGACGATGGCGTGCGACCGGGCAACGGCGCTCGGTGCGGTGTGGCGACTGATCGCGCATGGCAGGCTGAGCGTCGATCTGACGACACCCATACAGCTCGGTAGTCCGGTGAGGGTATCGTGACGGGCGCGGCAAAGGTACCGGACCTTGCCAACGTCCCTGCCAAGGACTGGCAGAAAGCGCGGCGTCAGCTCGAAGTCATCCGCGATCTTGCCATGGTATCTGACCGCACGCGCGAGGATGCGCGCCGCGCAGCCGGCGCGCTGAACATCAGCCTGTCCCAGCTCTACCGACTGCTCGGTCGCTACGAAGCCGATCCGAGACTCACCAGCCTGCTGCCGGAGCGGCGGGGATGGCCGGTCGGCCGAACCATCGTAGCGCCGGAGGTCGACGAGGTGATCACCGCCGCGATTGAAGATTATTACTTGTCCCGGCAACGGCCGAACGTCAGCGCTCTGCTGATCGAGATCCGTCTGCGCTGCCGTGCGCTTGGCTTCCCGGCGCCAGGGCGCAAGGCGGTACGCCTGCGGCTGGCACGGCGCCCCGCGTCCGAAGTGGCCACCAAACGCACGGGCCGGAAGGCTGCCCATGACCGCTATGGTGCCGCGGCCGGCTCGCTGGATGCGCCCTGGCCGCTGTCGCTGGTGCAGATCGACCATACGCTGGTCGATGTCATCGTGGTCGATAGTATCACGCGCGAGCCGATCCAACGGCCATGGCTGACGATCGCGATCGACGTCCACTCCCGTTGCGTCGCGGGCTTCCATCTGTCGCTTGATCCGCCGTCGGCGACCAGTGTGGCGCTGTGCATCGCGCATGCTGCTTTGTCCAAGGCCGGCTGGCTGAGGGCGCGGGATGTCGAAGGGGAATGGCCGGCCCAGGGCGTGCCCGAGCGATTGCATCTCGACAACGGCAAGGAGTTTCATTCCGAGGCGCTGCGGCGTGGCTGCGATCAATATGGAATATCGGTCGATTATCGGCCGGTGCGCACGCCGCATTACGGCGGTCACATCGAGCGGCTGATCGGCACGATGATGGGCAAGGTCCATCTGCTGCCGGGCACGACTTTCTCGGACGTGCGCAGCAAGGGCGACCTCAACCCGTCGAAGAGTGCCGCGATGACGCTCGACGAGGTCGAGCGCTGGCTCGGCCATGCGATCGTCGGCGTCTACCACCGCGATCTGCACCGCGGCATCGGCATGACGCCGCTTGCGGCCTGGGAGCGCGGTCTTGTCGGCGATGCCGGCAATTGCACGCCCGGTCGCGGCATGACGACGCCCGTGCTTGATCCCCGCCGGTTCCTGATCGACTTCCTGCCAATCGAACGCCGTCTGGTCCGGCGTCAGGGCGTGTTCCTGCACTCGATCAGCTACTGGTCGGACGTCCTGCGGACGTTGATCGGTGAGCGCGACAAGATGCTCGTGCGCTATGATCCCCGTGACCTCAGCCGTATCCATCTGCTGGCGCCGGATGGCACCTATTACGACCTTACCTACGCCGATTTGCGACGCCCGCCGATCAGCCTGTGGGAACATCGCCTCGCGCTGAAGCGGCTGCGCGATGACGGCCGCGCCGAGGTTGACGAGGAAGCGATCTTCACCGCGATCGAGGCGATGCGTGGCATCGTCGCGCGCGCCGTCGTGGAGACCAAGACGATGTGCCGCCACCGTGAACGGCGGCTGCAAGCGACCGAAGTGGCCGCCCAGAGACATGAGCCCACAGTCAAAACCAACACCGAGATTCCTGCCTTCGAACCGCTGCCCGAGACCGAGCGTTTGTTCGCCAACGTGGAGGAATGGCCGTGACGGGCACGGAATTCCGGCATCTTCTCCCCGCGACCCAGGCGTTGCTGGATACACCGGATGATATGCGTATTCGGCGGATTCGGACGGATCGCTGGATCGGCTATGCACGGGCGGAAGCCGCCCTGGCGGCGATCGAAGATATGCTTTCCTTCCCAAAGCGGACGCGGATGCCGAACCTGCTGCTGGTTGGCCCGACTAACAACGGCAAGACGATGATCATCGAGAAGTTCCGGCGAAGCCATTTGCCCGGCGAGACCGAGGCCGCGCGGGCAAGCGCCGTCCAGATGCCGATCCTCAAGGTGCAGATGCCACCGGCGCCGGACGAACGACGCTTCTTCTCGGCTGTCCTGCAAGCATTCGGCGCACCCGATCGCATGCACGACAGGCTTGTCACAAAACAGGAGTTGGCTGTCCGGATGCTTCGCGCCACCAACGTGCGCATGCTGGTGATCGACGAGGTGCATAACGTGCTGTCAGGGTCACGCGACCAGCAGCGGCGGTTCCTCAATCTCCTGCGCTGGCTCGGCAACGAGCTGCAGATCCCGATTGTCGCCGTCGGCACCGCCGAGGGGCTACGCGCCGTCCAGAGCGACGACCAGCTTGCCAATCGATTCACGCCGTTCGCACTGCCACCTTGGACGGCCGGTGCCGAGTTCATCCGGCTGTTGAATACGCTGGAAGCAGTGCTGCCGCTGAAGAAGCCTTCATCTCTCGGCGATCCGCAGATGGTGCAGAAGCTTCTGGTCGCAAGCGAAGGCATCCTCGGCGAGGTGGTGACCATCGTTACGCGTGCGGCCGTGCTGGCAATCACGTCCGGCTGTGAGGCGGTCACGCTGGAGATGCTGGACGGCATCGGCTTCATTCCTCCCGCGGAGCGTCGGCGTGCCGTCGGCTGAACTGTTCGAAGTTGAAGAGTTGCCGCCGGAGACAACCATCCTGGCGCACCAAGCCTCGCTGCCCTCACACGCGACACCTCTTCCTGGGGAGGCGCTGCCGTCCTGGATGTTCCGATTCTGTGAGCCATTCGGCATGTCACCGGCATCCCTCCTGCTGCATGATCTCGAACTCGGCGACGGCGCGTGGTGGCGGCATCCGTCGAACGAGGCGATCGCCTCGATCGCCCGACGAACCCGGCTGACGGAAGATCAGGTGCGTACGCTCACCTTTGCCTCGTGGGCGCCGGATACTCTCGCCGACCAGATCCCCGAGCGCTTTGCGCGCGTCCGCTTCGGTCTCGCTCGACCGACGGGGCGGTTGTCGCATCGGATCACCGTCTGCCCGCAATGCCTTGCCGAGGACGAGACGCCCTACATCCGCAAAGCCTGGCTTCTGGGCTGGCTGGCGGCCTGCACCATCCACGGCACCGTGCTGCTGGCCGAATGTCCCGAGTGCCATGCGAAGCTGCGGATGCCGCCAGCTTATTCGCCGGCGTTCGCACCGGATCGCTGCGGACGATGCGGGTTGCGCTTTGCGCGCGTCCGGCGGCAACCGGCGCTGGACCTGATCACGCATCTTCAGGACGCCCTGATCCTGGGACGTGCTTCCGGCATGGTGATTTTGCCCGGCCTCGGCGCGCTGCCATGGCCGCTGACAATGGCGCTGTTCGACGTCCTGCTGGGCATGGTCTGGGTCGGCACAAAGGTGCGCCGCCGACAACTGTTCCTGGATGCAATCGCGACGGACGTCGATTGCGCCACGCTCAGCGAAGACCGCAACAGCGGGAATTACGACGGGCTGCTGATCCTGGCTTGGCTGCTCGATCGCTGGCCGGCTCACTTCCCGATTGCACTCGCAAGGCTGCACGCGGTTCGACCACGCCGTCAGCTTGACCGCTGGCCCGACCTGAATGTGGACATTCGCACGGCGCTGGAGCTGCTGCTCGTCCCGGCCGGCCCGGATGACCGACACCGTCCCGATCGGGGAGCCGGAATGCGCTGGCTCAACAACCTGTCGGAGACCGAGGCTGATCTGCGCGCCCTGGCCGTTACCGAACGGGCACCGGAACGGCGGGTCCGTCTCCACACGCTGGCCAGTTTGCGCGGCGGGATGAGTGTGGTCGAAGCGGCAATAGCCGCCGGGGTCCGCGACAAGACTGTGCGCCGATGGCTTCGCTGTGGCGCCGCGGCGGACCTGGAGGCAGTATTGCTGCGCCGGAATGGTTCCGCGCTCAATCGCGGACCTGCGGCGGAAATCGGCGCGTGGCTCTCTCGACACCCGCAGAACAACGGTCGTTGGAAAGGAGAATACCTGCAACGCAAGGTATTCGACGAGTTCGGCGTCGAGATCACCATGCATGCAGCGCTCAATCTGCTGAAGCGCCACAAGCCGCAGGGGCGACGTGGGCGCTCCTGCACGCCTCTGACGCCGTTGCCCGACAAATCGCCAGTCGCGGATTAAAGGGCCACCAGTCGCATGATTGGGGGCCGCAGTCGCAGAATTGAGGGCCAGTCTACTCATCTTGACCCCCGTTCGCGACTTTGGGGGCAAACGACACCGATTTTTGGCCCTCGGCCGCCACCTATAACAAGGTAAGACTCAGTACTAGAATCAGTGAGAAAGTAGGGGCGCCAAATTCGCCCACATATAACGGCTTGTGCCACCGCGCCGCCAGAGCCGCAACGCGGGCAATGTTTACCGGTGCACGGAGGCCATATTCATGCACGCAGATCATATCAAAGGCGGCGTTATCTCTTTTGAGCATGTAGTCCCATTGGGCCGGCGTGTCTTTTTTCCAGGTGTGATCCATCATATTGTGCCACGAGCTGTCGCGTGGACGGCTG
>JAJZVE010000187.1 GCA_021845835.1 Pseudomonadota bacterium
CAACGCGGTGCTGGCGTTCGACGACGTGGCCGTGGTGCGCCGGCTGGCGGGGCTGGCGTGACCGCCCGCTGGACCGTCGCCGACCTCGCCGCCGCGACCGGCGCGGCGCCGCCCGGCTTCGATGCCACCGGCGTGTCGATCGACAGCCGCACCGTGGCGCCGGGCGAGCTGTTCGTGGCGCTGGTGGGTGAGCACGGCGACGGCCACGCGCACGTTGCCGACGCCTTGGCGCGCGGCGCGGCCGGGGCGATGGTGCATCGCGATATCGGCGGCGCCAACCTGCTGCGCGTCGGCGACACGCTGGCCGGGCTGCAGGCGCTCGGCCGCTTCGCCCGCGCGCGCTTCGGCGGACGCGCGGTCGCCGTGACCGGCAGCGTCGGCAAGACCACGACCAAGGAGATGCTGCGCCGGATGCTGGGCGCGTTCGGCGCCACGCATGCCGCCGCCGCGTCCTACAACAACCATTGGGGCGTGCCGCTGACGCTGGCATGCCTGCCGGCCGACGCCGCCTTCGCGGTCATCGAGATCGGCATGAACCATGCGGGCGAGATCGCACCGCTCGCCCGCCTCGCCCGCCCGCATGTCGCCGTCATCACCAGCATCGAGCGCGCGCATGTCGGCCATCTCGGCAGCATCGAAGCGATCGCCGAGGAGAAGGCAGCGATCCTGGCCGGGCTGGAGCCGGGCGGCGCAGCCGTGCTGCCGGCCGATTCGCCGCTGCTGCCGCGCCTGCTCGCGCGCGCCGGCGCAGCCCGCGTGCTGCGGTTCGGCACCGCGGCGGAGACGGAGGTGCGGCTGCTCGACTGCCGCGGCGACGCCGACGGCAGCGACGTGGCGGCGCGGGTCGAGGGCACGGACATCAGCTTCCGACTCGGCGCGCCGGGACGGCACATGGCGCTCAACGCGATGGCGGCGCTTGCCACCGTGCGGGCGCTCGGCCTCGACGCGCAGCGCGCTGCCGACGCGCTGGCGAATTTCGCGCCGATGCGCGGACGCGGCGCGCGGCACCGGATCGCGGTCGCCGGCGGCGACGTGCTGCTGCTGGACGAAAGCTACAATGCGTCCGCCGCATCGGTTCGCGCGGCACTTCAGGTGCTGGCGCTACAGCCCGCAACTCGCCGCATTGTCGTGCTCGGCGACATGCTGGAACTCGGCGACGCCGCGACGGCAGAGCATTCCGGCCTCGCATCTTCAGTTGTATCCGCTGCCGACATGGCTTTTACCTGCGGCCCGCTGATGCGGCGGCTGCACGATCTGCTGCCGGACCGCATCCGCGGCGTCCATGCCGACGACTCGGCGGCGCTCGCGCCGATCGTGGCCGCGGCGCTGCGCCCGGGTGACGCCGTGCTGGTGAAAGGAAGCCTGGGAAGCCGCATGAACCGCATCGTGCAGGCGCTGTCCGCGCCGCCGTCGGCTGCCGCGAAGGTGCGCTGATGCTCTACAGCCTCACCCGCCCCTACGCGGAATCGTTCATCCTGTTCAATCTGTTCCGCTATCTGACGTTCCGCTCCGGCGCGGCGTGCCTGACCGCGTTGCTGGTCAGCTTCCTGATCGGGCCGGCCTTCATCCGCTGGCTGCGGCGCGTGCAGCGCGGCGGCCAGCCGATCCGTCCCGACGGGCCGGAGCGGCATTTGCTGGAAAAGAAAGGCACGCCGACGATGGGCGGCGGGCTGATCCTGGCGGCGCTGACCGCATCGACGCTGCTGTGGGCCGATCTGCGCAGCGGCTACGTATGGGCGGTCATGCTGCTCACGCTGGGCTATGGCGGGATCGGCTTCGTCGATGACTACATCAAGCTGTCGAAGGCGAATTTCCGCGGCCTGTCGGGGCGTGGCAAGCTCGCCGTGCAGGCCGTGCTCGGTCTCGGCGCCGCGGTCTGGATCATGGCGCTGACGCACGGGACCATGGCAACCGCGCTCACCTTCCCGGTGGTGAAGGAAGCGGTGCTGCCGCTCGGCTACTTCTTCCCCGTGTTCGGCATGCTGGTCATGCTCGGCAGCTCCAACGCGGTGAACCTGACCGACGGGCTGGACGGGCTGGCGATCGTGCCGACCATCATCTGCGCCGGCGTGTTCGCACTGATCGCCTACCTGGTCGGCAACCGCGTGTTCGCCGACTACCTGCAACTCAACCACGTGCCCGGCGTCGGCGAACTCGCTGTGGTGTGCGCCGCGCTGATCGGCGCGGGGCTTGGATTCCTCTGGTTCAATGCGCCGCCGGCGAAGGTGTTCATGGGCGACACCGGCAGCCTCGCGCTCGGCGGCGCGCTCGGCGCCATCGCCGTCGCGGTCAAGCACGAGGTGGTGCTGGCGATCGTCGGCGGGCTGTTCGTGGTCGAGACGGTGAGCGTGATCGTGCAGGTGTTCTGGTTCAGGCGCACCGGACGGCGCGTGTTCCTGATGGCGCCGCTGCACCATCATTTCGAGAAGAAGGGCTGGGCCGAACCGACCATCGTGATCCGCTTCTGGATCATCTCCGTGATCCTGGCGCTGGTCGGCCTGGCGACGCTGAAGATCCGATGACGTTCCCTTCGCACATCTTCGCGGGCTCGCGCTTCGCCGTGGTCGGACTCGGTCGCAACGGCCTGCCGGCGGCGCGGGCGCTGCACGCGATGGGCGCCGACGTGACCGCGTGGGACGACACCGCCGCGGCGCGCGCACCGGCCGAGGCCGCGGGCCTGCGCGTCGCGCCGCCGGCGCTGGCCGGGCTGGCTGCGCTGGTGCTCTCGCCCGGGATTCCGCACCTCCTGCCGGCGCCGCACCCGATCGCGGCGGCAGCGCGGGCGGCCGGCGTGCCGATCCTGTCGGACGCCGAACTGCTGTATCGCGCGGTGCGCGCCGCCGGATCGCGCGCGCGCTTCGCCGGCATCACCGGCACCAACGGCAAGTCCACCACCACGGCGCTGCTGGCGCACATCGTCGCCGCGGCCGGGTTGCCGGTGGCGGCGGGTGGCAATCTCGGCACTGCGGCGCTGGCGCTGCCGCTGCTGGCGGACAGCGGCATTTATGTGCTGGAGATGTCGTCTTACATGTTGGAACGACTCGCGAGCCTGCGCTTCGATGCGGCAGCGATGTTGAATCTGTCTCCTGATCATCTCGATCGCCACGGCGACATGGCGGGTTATGCCCGTGCCAAGCGGGCCATCTTCGACCGCCAGGACGCAGGCGATGCCGCCGTCCTCGGTATCGACGATGCGCCCTCGCGTGCCCTGGGGGCCGGGCTGGCGGGCCGCGTCGTCACCATTTCCGCCGGGTCGGACGCCGATGTGTGCGTCCGCGACGGGCTGTTGCGCGACCGCGACGGCGCCATCTGCGACCTGCGCGCGGCAGCGGCGCTGCCCGGCGCGCACAACGCGCAGAACGCGGCGGCAGCGGCGGCGCTGGCGCGCGCGCTGGACATTCCGCGCGCGGCGATCGCGCGCGGCATCCTGAGCTATCCCGGCCTGCCGCACCGGCAGGAACGGGTCGGCAGCGCCGGCGGCGTGCTGTTCGTCAACGACAGCAAGGCGACCAATGCCGACTCCACCGCCCGCGCGCTCGCCTGCTATCCGCGCGTGGTGTGGATCGCCGGCGGCATCGCCAAGGCGGGCGGCATCGAGTCGCTGGCACCGTTCTTCCCGCAAATCGCGCAGGCATTCCTGATCGGCCGCGATGCCGGGACGCTGGCGCAGACGCTGGCACGGCACGGCGTCGCGCACGACGTCGTCGGCACGCTGGAACGGGCGGTGGCCGCGGCATGGCAGGCGGCGCGCGCCGGCGCGGCGCCGGTGGTGCTGCTGTCGCCGGCCTGCGCCAGCTTCGACCAGTTCACCGGCTTCGATGCGCGCGGCGACCGTTTCCGCGCGCTCGCGCAGACGCTGGCGGGGGCGGCATGATGCCGACGCTGTCGCGCGCGGACACCTCGGTGCTCGGCCGCTGGTGGTGGACGGTCGATCGCTGGACGCTGTTCGCGATCGCGTCGCTGATCGGCGTCGGCTACGTGATGATGCTGGCGGCCTCGCCGGCGGTTGCGGAGCGCATCGGCGAGGCGCGCAACGCCTTCATCTTCAAGCAGGTGTTCTTCCTCGCCATCGCCGGGCTGCTGGTGGTCGCGGTGTCGCTGCTGTCGCCGCGCGGGGTGCGGCGCGTGGCGCTGGCGGGCTGCGTGGTGGCGCTGGCGCTGACCGCGCTGACGCTGGTGGCCGGCGTGCAGATCAAGGGCGCGCAACGCTGGATCGCGCTACCCGGCGTTTCGCTGCAGCCCAGCGAGTTCCTGAAACCCTGTTTCGCCGTGGTGGCCGCCTGGCTGATCGCGGAGGGCAAGCGCGGCCGGCTGCCGTTCGGCTCCGCGATCGCCTGCGCGGTGTTTGCGCTGATCGCGCTGCTGCTGAAATCGCAGCCGGACATCGGCATGCTTGCCGTGATCACCGGCGTGTTCGCGATCCAGCTGTTCGTCGCCGGGCTGAACCTGCTGGTGTTCGGCGGGCTGCTCGGCCTGATCGGCGCCGCCGCCGTCGGCGCCTACATGATCTTCCCGCATGTGCAGAGCCGGGTGGAACGCTTCCTCAATCCCGCCGTCGGCGACCATTATCAGGTGACGCGCGCGCTGGAGGCGTTCGGCGCCGGCGGGCTGCTCGGCCGCGGGCCGGGCGAGGGCCACATCAAGGACGTATTGCCGGACGCGCACGCCGACTTCGTGTTCGCCGTCGCCGGCGAGGAATTCGGGTTGATCGTCTGCCTGCTCATCATCGGCGTGTTCGCCTTCATCGTGCTGCGCGGCCTGCTGCGCCTGCTGACCGAAGGCGAGCTGTACGTGGTGCTCGCAGCGACCGGTCTGATCGCCAGTTTCGGCCTGCAGGCGTTCGTCAACATCGCCTCGACGCTGCACCTGATTCCGACCAAGGGCATGACGCTGCCGTTCATTTCCTACGGCGGCTCCTCGGCCGTCGCGATCGCGTTCGGCATGGGCCTGCTGCTGGCGCTGACGCGCCGCCGTGGTCCGGGAGAGACGCTGTGAGAGGGCCGCAACTCCGCACCGTCGCCATCGCGGCCGGCGGCACCGGCGGGCATTTCTTCCCGGCCGAGGCGCTGGCCGCGGAACTCGGGCGGCGCGGCCAGCGCGTCGCGCTGCTGACCGACGCACGTTCGGGCGGCCTCGCTTCGCCGGCGTTCGAGGGGCGCGAGCGGTTCGTGCTGCGCGGCGCCGGCATCGCCGGGCGCGGCCTGCTGCGCGGCGCGGCGGCGGCGGCGGCGCTGGCGGTCGGCACGCTGCAGGCGCGGCGCATCCTGGCGCGGCTCCATGCCGGCGTGCTGGTGGGCTTCGGCGGCTATCCCTCGGTCGCACCGGTGCTGGCGACGCGGCTGCTGCGGCAGCGTCTTGCGGTCGTCCTGCACGAACAGAACGCCGTGCTCGGCCGCGCCAACCGCGCGCTGGCGCGATATGCCGACCTGCTCGCGCTCAGCCACGACGCCACCGCGCGCGTGCCGCCGCAGGCGCGCACGCACGTCACCGGCAATCCGGTACGCAGCGCCATCGCCGCCCTCGCCGGCACGCAGTACGCGGCGCCGGCCCAGGAAATTCGTCTGCTCGTGGTTGGCGGCTCGCTGGGGGCGCGCGTGTTGAGCGACGTCGTCCCGGCCGCGGTCGCCGCGCTGCCGCCGGCCTTGCGGACGCGGCTCGCCGTGACGCAGCAATGCCGCCCCGAGGATCTCGATCGCGTGCGCGCCGCCTATGCCGCGGCCGCCGTCCCGGCCGAGCTTGCTGCGTTCTTCCCCGATGTCGCGGGCCGGCTGGCGGCGGCGCATCTGGTGATCGCGCGCGCCGGCGCCTCGACGGTTGCCGAACTCGCCGCGGTCGGACGTCCTGCGGTCCTGGTACCGCTGCCGCACGCGATCGACGACCATCAGACCGCGAACGCGCGCGCGCTGGCGGACGCCGGCGCCGCCTGGCTGATGCCGCAACCCGCCTTCACGCCCGGCGCGCTCGCGCAGCTGCTGGAGCGACTCTTCGGCGATCCGGCGCTGCTTGCCGCTGCCGCCACGCACGCCGCCGCCTGCGGCCACGCCGGCGCCGCGGTGCGGCTCGCCGACGCAGTCGAAGAACTGATGCAGCAGGAGCGCGCAGCATGAGGGCGTTGCCGCTCTCCATCGGCACCATCCATTTCGTCGGCATCGGCGGCATCGGCATGTCCGGCATTGCTGAAGTGCTGCACACGCTCGGCTACTCCGTGCAGGGCAGCGACATCGCCGACAACGCCAATGTCCGCCGTTTGCGCGAAGCCGGCATTCCGGTCGCGGTCGGCCACGTCGCGGAAAATCTCGGCGCGGCGCATGTGGTCGTCGTTTCCACGGCGGTGAAGCCGGATAACCCGGAAGTGCGCACCGCCCGCGCGCGGCTGATCCCGGTGGTGCGGCGGGCCGAGATGCTGGCGGAGCTGATGCGGCTGCGCTGGGCGATCGCGGTCGGCGGCACGCACGGCAAGACCACGACCACGAGCCTCGTCGCGGCGGTGCTGGAAGCCGCGCATCTCGATCCCACCGTGATCAACGGCGGCATCATCAACGCCTACGGCACCAACACGCGACTGGGCGCCGGCGACTGGATGGTGGTGGAGGCCGACGAAAGCGACGGCAGCTTCCTGCGCCTGCCCGCCACCATCGCCGTCGTCACCAACATGGACCCCGAGCATCTCGACCACTGGGGCACCGCAGAGGCGATGACGCACGGCTACGAGCAGTTCGTCGAGAACATCCCGTTCTACGGCTTCGCGGTGCTGTGCATCGACCATCCGGCGGTGCAGCAGATGATCCCGCGCCTCGCCGATCGCCGCATCGTCACCTATGGTTTCTCGCCGCAGGCCGATGTGCGGGCGGAGCGCGTGGTCGCCGACCGGCTCGGCGCCACCTTCGAGGTTGCGGTCGCCGACCGCGCGCGCGGGCGCGGCCGGCGCCTGGGGCCGTTCCGGCTGCCGATGCTCGGCAACCACAACGTGCAAAACGCGCTCGCGGCGATCGCGATCGGCGTCGAGATGCAGATCGACGACGCGGTGATGCGCAGCGCGTTTGCCGCCTTCCGCGGCGTCAAGCGCCGCTTCACCAAGACCGGCGAGGCCGGCGGCATCACCGTGATCGACGATTACGGCCATCATCCGGTGGAGATCGCGGCGGTGCTGAAGGCGGCGCGGCAGGCCGGCGCGCGCGACGTGGTCGCCATCGTGCAGCCGCACCGCTACACGCGGCTGGCGTCGCTGTTCGAACAGTTCTGCACCTGCATGAACGACGCCGGCACCGTCATCGTCGCCGACGTCTATCCCGCCGGCGAAGCGCCGATCGCGGGCGTCGATCGCGACGCACTGGTCGAGGGTCTGCGCGCGCGCGGCCATCGCAGCGTGGTGCCGCTGGCGTCGCCCGACCACCTCGCCGAGATGGTGCATGCGATCGCGCGGCCCGGCGACTTCGTGGTCTGCCTCGGCGCCGGCAGCATCACGCACTGGGCCGCGACCCTGCCGGCGCAGCTCGCCACGCTGCAGGCGCCACAGCCGAAACGCGCCGGCGGCGCCGCATGATGCCGGCCGCGCGCATTCCGCATCTGGCCGCAACGCTGCCACCAGTGCGCGGGCGCGTGCAGGCGGACGCAGTGCTGGCGCCGGCGACGTGGTTCCGTGTCGGCGGGCCGGCGGAAGTGCTGCTGCGTCCGGCCGATGCCGATGATCTGTGCGCGTTTCTCGCCGCACTGCCCGACGAGGTGCCGGTCACCGCAATCGGCGCCGCATCCAACCTGATCGTGCGCGACGGCGGCGTGCATGGCGTGGTGGTGCGGCTCGCGCGCGGCTTCAGCGCGATCAAGGCGGCGCCGGACGGCGTGATCGCCGGCGCCGCGGCACTGGATGCGACGGTCGCCGAGCACGCCGCGGCGGCGGGACTCGCGGGTCTCGAATTTTTCTCCGGCATTCCAGGTGCGATCGGCGGCGCCGTCGCGATGAACGCCGGCGCCTATGGCGGCGATGTCGCATCGGCGCTCGACTGGGCGGAGGTCGTGACGCGCCCGGGCGAGTTGCTGCGCCTGTCCGGCGAGCATCTTGGTTTCGCCTATCGTCACGCGGCGCTGCCACCGGGTGCGATCGTGGTGCGCGTGCGCTTGCGCGCGCAGCCCGGCGATCCCGCCGTGATCGCCGCGCGCATGGCCGAAATCCGCAGCACGCGCG
>JAJZVE010000188.1 GCA_021845835.1 Pseudomonadota bacterium
CCTGTCGCCGAAGCTGATGGAGAAGGGCCTGGGCGCGGCGCCGCACCTCGCCATCCCGGATCTCGGCTCGCGCATGACCGAGGCGTTCAATCTTGGCGTTCCGGCTCTGCAGCGCGTGCCGAAGCTGAGCCGGCACCTGGCGCCGCTGCTGCGCGAGATCGCCGGCACGCAAACCGCTCCGGAACACGGTTGGCTCGGGAGGTTGCTGCGGCGATGAAGGTATTTGGCAAGCGCGACATTCAGGCGCCATCCGAGGTTGTGTCGGCATCCACCGAGATGCAGAGCAGCCCGCCTGCCGTGGCGCCGCCCGTGACCACGGAGGGACGCGAGCCGAAGCACATCACGCTGCGCCAGCGGGCGTTGTCGCAGGTGGATCCGGTGCTCGCCGCCGAACTGCCGCGCCCGGAGCTGCGCCGGCAGATCGAGTCGATCATTCACGATATCGCCAACGAGGACCGGCTGGAGCTGTCGGCGCGCGAGCAGGCGCGGCTCGCCGAAGAACTCGTCAACGACATGATCGGCTACGGACCGCTGGAGGTTCTGCTTGCCGACGACGGCGTGTCCGACATCATGGTGAACGGCCCGAATAACGTGTACATCGAGCGGCGTGGTCGGCTGGAGCGGTCGGAGGTGCGCTTCCGCGACGCCGACCACATCGCCACCATCGCCAAGAAGATCGCCGCGCGGATCGGCCGGCGCATCGACGAATCGAGTCCGATGGTGGATGCCCGTCTGGCGGACGGCAGCCGCGTCAACGTCGTGTTCCCGCCGCTTGCCATCGACAGCCCTTGCATGTCGATCCGCAAATTCTCCCGCCACCGCCTTGATCTCGATGGGCTGGTGCGCAACGGCGCGATGAGCCCGGGAGTGGCGCGGCTGCTCGGCATCGCGGCGCGCTGCCGGCTGAACATCGTGATCTCGGGCGGCACCGGCTCGGGCAAGACGACGCTGCTCAACGCCATGAGCCAGCTCATCGACCACGGCGAACGCATCATCACCGTCGAGGACGCCGCCGAGCTGCAGCTGCAGCAGCCGCATGTGGTGCGGCTGGAGACGCGGCCGGAGAACCTGGAGGGGATGGGCCAGGTGACGCAGCGCGACCTGGTGCGCAACGCGCTGCGCATGCGGCCCGACCGCATCATCATCGGCGAGGTGCGCGGCGCCGAGGCGTTCGACATGCTGCAGGCGATGAACACCGGCCATGACGGCTCGATCTCCACCGTCCACGCCAACACGACGCGCGACGCGCTCACGCGCATCGAGAACATGGTGATGATGGGGTTCAACCTGCCAAGCCACGCCATCAACACGCAGATCGTCGGCGCGCTTGACCTGATCGTGCAGGTGCAGCGCATGCGCGACGGCAGCCGGCGCATCATCCAGATCAGCGACGTCTGCGGGCTGGAAGGCGAGGTCATCACGATGAGCGACATCGCCCGCTTCGATTACGATCGCGAGGACGCGCAGGGCCGCATCCAGGGCCATTACGTGATCTCCGGCGCACGCCCGTCCTTTCTTGCCCGGCTGGAGTATTTCGGCCTGGACCGCGCCTGGACCGCGGCGTTGCAGGAGGCATAGCGGTGGGCGGTCCGGTGCTGTTGCCCGTGGTGGCGCTGGTCCTGGTCATGCTCGGCGGCCTGTTCGTGCTGCGCGTTGACAAGCGGGATCAGCAACTGGAGCGCCGCATCGCCACGCTCGGCGAGCGGGACGCGCCGGACCCGGCGGAAGCGGACGCGCCGCGCAGCATCAGGATGCGGCAGCGGCGCCGCGCGCCGCTGCGCGAAATGCTGAGCGGACTGCTGAAAGTGCCGCAGGACCTGCCCGGCGTGCATGTCCTGCCGCCTGCCGTGGTGATGGTGCTCGGCGTCGGCGTCGCGCTGGGCGCCGCCTGGGCGGCGCGGCTCTATCTCAGCCTGCCGGGTGCCGTCTCCGTCGGCGCGAGCGTCGGCCTGATGGTGGCGCGCGGCATCTTCAGGTGGGAGACCGCGCGCTACGCCGACAAGATGCGTGTGCAGATGCCGGACATGATCGAGCTGCTGGCGAGCTCGGTGCGCGCCGGCCTGCCGATCTCCGAGGCGTTCCACGCCGTCGCGCGCGAGCTCCCGGTGCCGACGCGCGACGAGTTCGGGCGCGTGGTGCGGGAGATGACGCTCGGCAGCACCGCGGAGGCGGCCCTGATGGCGGTGCATCATCGCACCGGCGTTGCCGAGTACGCGATCTTCGCCGTCACGCTGGGTGTGCAGGCGCGCAGCGGCGGGCGGCTGGCGGAGACGATCCAGTTGCTCGCCGACACCATCCGTCAGCGTATGGCGCTCGCGCAGCGCGCCCACGCGCTCGCCGCCGAGGCCAAGCTGTCGGCCTATATGCTGACGGGACTGCCATTTTTCGGCGGCGCGTTCATGGCCTTCACCCAGCCCGGCTACCTGAACACGTTCCTGCACGATCCGCGTGGCCGGCGGATGCTGCTGACGGCAGGTATCCTGCTGACGCTCGGACAGCTCCTCATGCGCAAAATGATCTCCTCCGCGACGCACGACTGATACCAATGCCAGACATCTCCGATCCGTCCCTGATCTTCATCCTGGCCGCCGTGGTGATGGCGCTGGTGGCGATCGCCGCCGTCCTGCTGTGGCAGGAGGCCGGCACGCGGGAACTGGAGGCGCGGATCGCGGCGATCACCAGCGAGGTGCAGCGCACCGGCCGGGAGACGGTCGCGTCCTGGCTGTTGCGCGGGCTGTTCGTGCTCGGTCGCAGCATCCGCGAGCACACCCGGCTCTATTCCGAGGATGACCTGGCGTCGCTTGGCGCCGCCATTGCCGCTGCCGGCCTCAATCCCAAGCAGGTGCTGCCGATCGTGCTCGGCGCCAAGATCTCGGTGATGGCGCTGCTGCCCGCCGTCGCCATCGGCTATGGCGCGCTGACCGGGCTGCCGGAGACGTACATCGCGTTGCTGGCTGCGGGGGCACTGCCGCTCGGCATTCTTGGGCCGGAATGGGTGCTGCAATTCCTCCGCCGCCCCTATCACCGCGACCTGCAGCGCGGCGCCGCCGATGCGCTCGATCTGCTGGTGGTCTGTGCCGAGGCCGGCATGGCGCTGGAGCCGGCGCTGGAGCAGGTGGCACGGGAGATGCGCTCGTCCAATCGCGCCATGTCGATGGCGCTCGCGACCCTCGTGGACGAATTGCGGGTGCTGCCGGACCGCCGGCTGGCGTTCGAGAATTTCGGCCAGCGCTCGGGCGTGGACGGGTTGCGCCGCATGTCCGCGATCATCGGCCAATCGCTGCAATACGGCACCCCGCTTGGGCAGGCCCTGCGTGCCGTCGCCGCCGAGTTGCGTCGCGATCGCAGGACCCGCATGGAGGCCAAGGCGGTGCGCCTGCCGGCGATGCTCGTCTTTCCGCTGATCGCGTTCATCCTGCCGACACTGTTTATCGCGCTGCTGGGGCCGGGGGTGCTGCAGGTGATGGACACCCTCGGCCGCGCCGGCCAAAAATGAAGGGGGCTGGGATGCGCTGCCCGCGCCTGTCGCCGTTGCTCCTGCTGCTGCTCGCCGCGCTGGTGGCCGGATGCGCAACGCAGCGGCCGGCGTCGCAACTCTCTGCCGACAGCCGGCTCCACGTGGCGGACGCCGCGGCTGCAGCGGGCGACGACGATCTTGCCGCCTCGCTCTATGCCGCCGCGGCAGCGAACGCGCCGCACGACACCGCGGTGCAACTGCGCGCCGCCGCGGCGCTGGCCAAGGTCGGCAAGATCAGCCAGGCGCGGCAGGTGCTGGCGCGGCGTCTGCAGGCCGCGCCCGATGATCTGGATGCCGTGCGCGCCCGCGCCGGCCTCGACCTCGGCGAGGGCCGCATCGCGGAGGCGGTGGCGGCGCTGGACGGAGCGCTGGCAACGCGGCCGGAGGATCCGGCCACGCTCGCCGACAAGGGAGTGGCGCTCGATCTTCAGGCGCAGCATGCCGCGGCGCAGGTGCTGTATCGCCGGGCGCTGCGGGCGGCGCCCAACGACCCGGCGATCTGCAACGACCTTGCGTTGTCGCTGCTGTTGCAGGGACGCATCCACGAAGGGATCGCGGTGCTGGCACCGCTGGAGGACGCGCCGTCCTTGCCGGTGCGCGCCCGGGCGACGCTGGCGCTGCTTTACGCGCTGGACGGCCAGGGCGAACGGTCGCGCTCGGTGCTCGGCCATGATCTGCCGGACGGCTACGTGGCGGAGGTGGCGAAAGCCGTCAACACCGGGCGATCGCTGCCCAGTTCGTGACGCAGGCTATCACAATAATGTGATTTCCCTGGCCGGGGAGCGACCCGGTCCGGCACAATCGTGCGTGCGTGCCGGCGCTCCGACTGTCCGGGCAGACCACGCGGGAACTCGTGCATGGACCTGAGGGCGCTGTTTCGAGCGGACCGCCGGCGCGGCCGGACTTGTGCCGGCGACGAATCCGCGGAGCGGGCGCAGGCGTATTTTCAGGTCGCCGGCGTCATGCTCGTGGTGGTGGGGCGCGACCATCGCCTGCGCGAGATCAATCGCCGCGGCCTGGAGATTCTCGGCTACGACAGTTGCGCCGAGATCATCGGCCGCGACTGGCTGGAGGTGTGCCTGCCGCCGCCGGCCCGTGCCGCTGCCGCCGTGGGGCTGGACCGCTTTCTTGCCGGCGACCCGGACGCGCCGGCCGAAGGCACGTTCGAGGTGCGGCGGCGGGACGGCGGCTCGCGCCTGATCGCCTGGCGCCACACCCTGCTGCGCGATGCCAGCGGCCGGGCAGTGGCGAAAGTTTCGTCGGGCGAGGACGTGACCGAGCGGCGCGACAGCGATGCGCGGTTCAACACGCTGGCGGACGCCGTGCCGGGCCTGTTGTTCACCAGCGACGCCGCCGGGGCCACCACGTTCGTCAATCCCGGCTTTGAGTCGTATACCGGCTGCACCGCCGCAGAATTGCTCGGTGACGGCTGGCGGCACGTGCTGCATCCGGACGATCGGCAGGCGGTGCTGGCGGCGTGGCAGCATTCCGTGGCCACCGGCGATCCCTATGCCGTGGATGGCCGGCTGCGCCGTCACGACGGCGTCTGGCGCTGGCATCTCTGCCGTGGGCTGCCGATGCGCGATGCCGCCGGGCGCGTCACGCAGTGGTTCGGGGTGGCGGTCGATATCGACGATCGCCAGCGGGCCGAGGCCGCCGCACGGCAGGCCCGCGAGATCCTGGCCGTTGCGGAGCGGCGGCAGCGCTTCCTGCTCGAACTCTCGGAGCGCCTGCGCACGCTGACGGACCCGGAAGCGGCGGTGCGCGTGGCCGTCACCGCGCTCGGCGAGGCGCTGGGCGCCGACCGCACCGGCTATGGCGAGATGGCCGGCGGTGGGCATCACCTCGTCAATATCGTTGAATGGCGCAGTCCGACCAGCAGCCTGCCGTCCGTCCCCCGGTACTATTCCCTGGCCGACTATGGAGAGGAACTGATCTGGCCGCTGCTACGCGGCGAGATGACCCTGCTGACCGATGCCGAGACCGATCCTCGGACCCGCGCGCACGTCGCGGCCTTCCGGCGCGCCGGCCACCGCGCCACGCTGCGCGTGCCGCTGGTCAAGGGTGGCGCCCTGATCGGGATGCTGTTCGTGCATGCCGCGACGCCTCGCGCCTGGTCCGAGGAGGACGCGGCGCTGGCCAGGGAAGTGGCCGAGCGCGTCTGGGCGGCGGTGGAGCGGGCGCGCGCCGAACTGGCGCTGCGCACGAGCGAAGAACGGCTGTTGCTGGCGATGGAGGTGTCGGGTCTGGCGACCTGGGACGTGGATCTCGCCTCCGGCCGGCGGGTCTGGTCGCGGTCGCATTTCGTCCTGCTCGGCCTCGACCCCGACCACGACGCGGCGGGCCAGGCGGCCTGGAGCGCGCGGGTGCATCCGGACGATCGGCCGACGGTGCAGGCGGCGGTGGTGGCGGCGCAGGCCGGAGACGGGTTTTTCCAGGCGGAATACCGCATCCGTCAGGCCGATACCGGAGTGGAGCGCTGGGTGCTAAGTCGCGGACGGTTCCTGCGCGACGGCTCGGGCGACTGGCGGCGCTTCGTCGGCATCAGCCTCGACGTGACCGAGCGCCGCCGCACCGAGGAGGCGCTGCGCGATGTGGCGCAGGAGCTGGAAAGCCGGGTCGCCGCCCGCACCGCCGAACTGGCCGCCGCCCGTGACCGGCTGGTGGCGGAGGCGACGGAACGCGAGCGGCTGGAGGAGCAGCTCCGCCAGACCCAGAAACTGCAGGCGGTCGGCCAGTTGGCCGGCGGCGTCGCGCATGACTTCAACAACCTGCTGACGGCCGTGCTCGGCAGCCTGGAGCTGCTGGAGCGCCACGTCGCCACCGAAGCCGGCTTGCGCCTGCTCAACGCTGCCCGCATGGCGGCGGAGCGGGGCGGGGCGCTGACCAACCAGTTGCTCGCGTTCGCGCGGCGGCAGAAGCTTGCGGTGCGGCCGGTCGATGTGGCGGACGTGGTGCGCTGCATGGAGGAGATGCTGCGGCGCACCCTGGGCGGCCTCATCACCCTGCAACTGGAACTGCCGGACGATGTCGGCGTGGTGGAAACCGATCCGGTGCAGTTGGAGCTGTCGGTGCTGAACCTCGCCATCAATGCGCGGGATGCGATGCCGGCCGGCGGCCGGCTGACCGTGTCGGTGCAGCGCCTGGCGCGGCCCGCCGGCGCGCCCGATCTCGGCCCGGGCGAGCACGTCGTGGTTGCCGTGAGCGACACCGGACCCGGCATGCCGGCGGAGGTGCGCGCGCGCGCCTTCGAGCCGTTCTTCACTACCAAGGACGTGGGGCGCGGCACCGGGCTGGGGCTGGCGCAGGTCTATGGCGTGGCGCGCCAGTGCGGGGGCACGGCGCGCATCGCGAGTGCGCCGGGGCAGGGCACCCGCGTGGAAATCTGGCTGCCGTGTTCCACGGCGGCGCCGGACGCGGCGGCGTCGTACGCGGCGGCGGCGCTGACCGAGCCGGCAGCGGCGGCCGCAATCCTGCTGGTCGATGACGAGGAGCAGGTGCGCACCTTCGCAGCCGAGGTGCTGCGCGAAGCCGGCTATGACGTGATCGAGGCGCCGGACGGCGTGGCGGCGCTGGCGGTGCTGGCCGGCGGCGCGCGCATAGACCTGCTGGTGACGGATTTCGCCATGCCGGGGATGACCGGCATTAGCCTGATCGAGGCCGCGCACCGCAAGTTGCCGGGGCTGAAAACGCTGCTGGTCAGCGGCTATGCCGAGATCGACGGACCCGGCGGCATGGCCGGCGTGCAGTTGCGCAAGCCGTTCCGTGGCGCCGACCTGCGTGCCGCCGTCGCCGAGCTGCTCGCCCGGCCGCGCGCCGCTCAGCCCTTGGTGGCGCCCGCGGTCAGCCCGGCGATGTAGTAATCCATCAGGAAGGCGTAGATCACCACCGGCGGCGCCGCCGTCATCACCGAGGCGGCCATGATCTTGCCCCACTGGAACACGTCGCCGCGGACCAGTTCGCTGATGATGCCGGCGGTGAGCACGAGCTGATCGGAACTGTAGAGATAGGCCAGCGGATACAGGAACTCGCCCCAGCTCACGGTGAAGGCGAAGATGGTGGCGGCAACGATGCCGGGCATCGCGACCGGCACGAAAACCCTGAACAGGATCTGCAGCCACGAGGCGCCGTCGATCAGCGCCGCCTCGTCCAGCTCGCGGGGGATCGAGCCGAAATAGCCGATCATGATCCAGGTGCAGAACGGCACCGCAAGCGTCGGGAACAGCAGCACCAGGCACCAGGTGTCGTTGGTCAGGCCGAGCCAGCCGATGATGCGGAACAGCGGGATGAACAGCAGGCTCGCCGGCACGAGGTAGGTCAGGAACACGCCGGTCGCCAGCAGGCCGCTGCCCGGGAACTTCATCCGTGCCAGGGCGAACGCCGCCGGCACCGAGATCGCCATTGATAGCGCGACCACGCAGACGGTGACCTTGGCCGAGTTGACAAAGAATTCCTGGAAATGCGGATTGCTGATCAGGTCGATGTAGTTTTGCAGCGTCGGATGCCGCACGAGCCACGGGCTGCCCGCCTGCCGGCCGATCTCCTGCGATGTCTTGAGGCTGGTGATGAGCGTGTAGATCGGCGGCGTCAGGAAGAAGATCACGAACACGCCGAGCGCCGCATAGCTGCCGTAGAGCGCCCAGCGCCGCTCCGCCGCC
>JAJZVE010000189.1 GCA_021845835.1 Pseudomonadota bacterium
TCGGTCACATTGCGGAAGTAGAACCCGACGCCTCGCCCATCCGAACCACCATCCTTCCGCAGCTTGTGCCAGATGATGTTGCTCTTGTAGCTGAAACCCCATGCCTGCAAGACCTGCAAGCCCTCAGGCAGCAGAGCGTTAGGCACCCACAGATACAGATGTGCGGTGTCCTGCACGGCCCTGGCGACTGGCAGCGCGCAGATCTCAGTGACGGTCATGGTCCCGTAGCGGCTGAGGCGGCGATGCTCCGGCGCGACCTTGCCCGTGCGGTTGATGAACTGCCAAGGCGGATCCGCCAGCACTGTCCTGAACTCCCGGCTGCCTATCGAAGCCCGAAACTCCGCGACAGGATCCGGCAGCTCGCGCTTGCTCATGGCCTGGGTTCCCGGTGCTTGGCCGCTTCGGGCCGCAGGCTTGCCTCGTAGTGCTCCCATACCTCCACGAACAGTTCGTGGGGTTCCAGGCCCCGGAGCGCCGCATGTGACCTGAACCGCCGCTTCACAGCCACGGGGATCCGCACCTGCAATGGCTCCTTGTCCCCCGCCATGCCGGATGGACGGTGAACGGACGCGCGCGGCGAATGGCGCCTGGCGGCAAGCATGCGCGCTTGAGTGCATGCACTGTACGATTCGTCAACCCGCCGCAGCCCGCGGCCGAGCCTCCGCCTCGATGCGTGCGGCGGTTTCGGCCCGCGCGCGACAGATCGTAGGCCGCGTGCAGGTTCAGCGAGAACTTCGGCGCCCCACCCGTCACGCCGCCTTCAGCGCCGCCAGGAACCCCGCCACCTCGCGCGAAAGCGTCGCCGACTGGCCGCCGAGCGCGCCGGTGGCGCCGACCACTTCCTCGGCCTGCGTGCCGGTGCGCTGCACCTCCGCCGCCACCTCGCCGATGGTGCCGTCCACCTGCGCCGTGCTCGCCGCCGCTTCCTGCACGCTGCGGGCGATTTCCTGCGTCGCCGCCGACTGTTCCTCCACCGCGCCGGCGATCGCGGTGGCGATCTCGCTCATGCGGCGGATGGTGCCGCCGATCGAGCGCAGCGCCGCCACCGCCTGCGTCGTCTCGCCCTGCATCGCGGCAATCTGGCCGCCGATGTCCTCGGTCGCACGGGCGGTCTGGTTGGCGAGCATCTTCACCTCGTTCGCCACCACCGCGAAGCCGCGCCCGGCCTCGCCCGCACGCGCCGCCTCGATGGTCGCGTTGAGCGCCAGCAGATTGGTGCGCCCGGCAATGCCGCGGATCAGTTCCACCACATCGCCGATGCGCTGCGCCGCCTCGGCCAGCCCGGCGACGGAGCGGTCGGTCGCCTCCGCCTCCGCCACCGCCGCCCCGGCGATGCGCGCGCTTTCGGCCACCTGGCGGCCGATCTCGCGCACCGAAGCGGCGAGTTCCTCCGCACTGGCGGCGACCGACTGCACGTGCCCGGTCGCCGCCTGCGACGCACCGGACACGAGTTCCAGCCGCTGCCCGCTGGCTGCCGCCGCTTTCCGCATCGCCGCCGCCGTCGCCGCCATCCCGGCCGCCGCCTCGCCGACCGTGTGCGCGATGCCGGCCACCGACTGCTCGAACCGCGCCGCCAGCTCCTCCTGCCGCGTCAGCAGCGCCCAGCTCAGCATCGGCCCGACATAGGTGCCGTCCGCCCCGCGCAAGGGCGAGGCGATCAGCTCCATCGTCTCCGCGCCGATGCGGATGCGCGCGCGGTGCGGCAGGTTGGCGGCATCGGCGAGCAGCGCGCGCTGCCGCTCCGGCGCGGCGTGGAACACGTCGATGCTGGTGCCGACCAGCGCATCCACCGGCACCGGCAGCGACGCGGCGACGCGCCCGAGCAGCGCGCGCACCGCCGGATTGGCGTAGGTGATGCGGAAACCGTCGGCCGGGTCGGCGGTCATCACGCCGGTCGGCAGCTGTTCCAGCATCTGCCCCTGCACGAAGGCGTGCGCGAGCGTCTTGCGCAGCGTCTCCAGCGCCGCCGCCATGCGCCCCACCTCGCCGCCGCGTCCGGCGTGGCCCAGCGCCACCTTCACGTCGCCCGCGGCCATCGCGGCCACCGCCCGCGTCATCGCCACGATCGGCCGCGCCACCGTGCGCCCGGTGAGCACACCCGAGAGCAGCAGCACCACGGCGATCCCGCCGGCCAGCAGCAGCACGTGCCGCCGTGCCGCGGCGAGCCCGGCCGCCGCCTCGCCGCGCGTGGCCTCGGCCTGGTCGGCGAAGGCGGCGACAACGGTGTCGAGCCGCTCCTCCAGCAAATTGCGCACGGCCTCGGCCGGGCCGGTGCTGGCGGCGATGAGCCTGGCGGCAGCGTCGAACAGGCTGCGCGCTGCCGCCCGCTCGCGCAGGCCCACCGCGAACAGTTGGTCCGCCGCCTGCTTTACCTCCGGCGGCAGGCCGAGCGCGCCGATCGCGGCGGCGCGGTTGCGCGCAGCCATGTCGCCCTCCTGCATCCGTGCCAGCAATCCGCCGTCACCGGTGAACAGGAACTGCATTGCCGCCTCGCGCGCGCCGGTCGCCGCGTCCATGTAGGTGCGTTCCAGTTGGCGCAGCGCGACGCGCGTCTCCGGCGCCAGCTCGGCGGCCTCGACGGCGGCGCGGAACGCCTCCGCGGCATGGTCGGTCTCGGCGCGCAGCGGCAGGAAGGCGGCGCGCGCGGCCAGCAGGTTCCGGCGCAGCGCCGCCTTGTCGGCGGCCATGTCGCGCACGCCCTGCAGCGCCTGCGTCGCCCGCGTCACGTCCTCCCGGATGGTGCCATCCGCGGTCGCTTGCGCCAGCTTCACCAGCGTCCGCCCGGTGCGCTCGGCCAGCCGGTCCAGGGGGACCGCGGCCCTGGCGATGTCGGCTTCGGTCTGGGCGGTGTCCAGGCTGCGGCTGGCGAGTTCGACCTCGCGCATGATGGCGATGGCGCGGCGGCCGTCGCTCTCGGCGTCGGTGGCGGCGGCGGCACGCGAATCCAGGCGGTCCTGCGCGGCGATGGCCAGCAACACCACCGCGGCCAGCACCGCGAGCAGCCCGAGCGCCGCCGCCGAGGCAAGCGCAAGCCTGACGGCAATCGGCAGGTTGCGGAGCAGGCGCATGGAGCCTCCGGAGCGGCAGCTTGGTGCGGCCCATTGAACAGGCCGGGGCTTAAGCTCCGGTGAACGCGGCGGCGGCCCTGGACAGCGGCACCGTGCGGGCCAAACTGAGCACAACCGTTGCCGCAAGGAGCCGCCGATGCTGTTCGATTTCGCCGCGCTGTCGCCCGACAACCGCTACAAGCTGCTGACCGCGACGATCGTGCCGCGGCCGATCGCGTGGATCACCTCGCTCGATGCCGAAGGCGGGCTGAACGCCGCGCCGTTCTCGTTCTTCAACGCGCTGGTGGGCGATCCGCCGATCGTCGGCATCGGCATCGGCGGGCGGCATGCCGGGCGCGCGGCGGGGCGCTGGAAGGACAGCGCCGCCAATATCCGCGCGCGCGGCGAATTCGTCGTCAATCTGGTCCCCTACGCGCTGCGCGAGGCGATGAACGTCACCGCGATCGAGTTCGACGCCACCGTGGACGAGGTGGCGGAGGCCGGACTGGAGACGCTGCCGAGCACGAAAGTGGCGCCGCCGCGCCTCGCCGCCAGCCCGGTTTCGCTGGAATGCGAGCGCTTCGTGATCCTGGAGGTCGCGGTGGACCGCACCATCGTGCTTGGCCGCGTGGTGGCGATGCACGTGCGCGACGACGCTGTGCTGGATCCGGAACGATGCCACATCGACACGCCGAAGCTCGACCTGATCGGGCGCATGCACGGCGGCGGCTGGTACGCGCGCGCCACCGACCGCTTCGAGATGCCGCGCATCCCGGTTGCGAAATGGACGCGCCGGGGCTGAACCGACGCAGCGCAACGTGGTAGGGAAGCACGCCATGAGCCAGGCCGCGCTGCGCCGCATGACTGCCGACGAGTTCCTGGAATGGGATCTCAACCAGCCGGACGCGCGCCACGAGCTGATCGACGGCGTGCCGGTCGCGATGACGGGCGCACGGCGGCGGCACGACCGCATCGTGGTCAACGGCATGCGGGAGTTGAGCGGCCGCGTGCGCGGCAAGGGCTGCGAAGCGTTCACGGCGGACATCGCCGTGCGCGTCCCGAACGGCAATGTCCGCCGGCCCGATATCGGCATCGACTGCGGGCCGGCGGACGACCGTATGACCTATGCCGGCGCGCCGCGCCTGCTGGTCGAGGTGCTGTCGCCGTCCACGCGCGCCTTCGACCTCGCCCGCAAGCTGGAGGAGTACCGGTCGATCGCCGGGCTTCTCTATATCCTGCTGGTCGATCCCGACGCGCCGGAGGCCATCCTGTGGTCGCGCGAGCCGGGGCAATCCTGGCAGCACGCCGTCATCGCGGGGCAGGACGCAACCATCGAACTCCCCGCGCTCGGCCTCGCGCTGCCAATGGCGGAGCTGTACGCCGGCATCGCTTTCCCGGAGCCGTCCTGACCCCATGCGCCGCGTCCTGCGCCTGCTGCGCCGCGTGCTTGCCCTGCTGGTCACGCTCGTGCTGCTGGCGGCGGCGGCGGTGGCGGGGCTGATCTGGATGTCGCTGCCCGGCGGCGACGTTGCCGCCGACATTCCCGGCCTGTCGGCGCCGGTCGCGATCGCGATCGACGCGGACGCGATCCCGCATGTCCGCGCCGCCAGCGAGGCCGACGCGGCGGCGGCGCTGGGCTTCCTGCATGCCCGCGAGCGGCTGTTCCAGATGGACCTGATGCGCCGCGCCGCCTCGGGCGAGCTGGCCGAGCTGTTCGGCGCGCAGGCGCTGCCGCTCGACCGCTACATGCGCACGCTCGGCCTGCGGTCCCGCGCGGTCGCCGACCTCGCCGGCCTGCCGGCGGACACGCGCGCCGTGCTGGACGCCTACGCGCGCGGGGTCAATGCCTGGATCGCCGCGCGCGGCCGCCTCGCCGCGCCGGAGTTTATCGCCTTCGGCACCCCGCGGCCCTGGACGCCGCTGGACAGCCTGCTCTGGGGCAAGACGATGGCGCTCTACCTGTCCGAGAACTGGCGCACCGAGCAGGCGCGGTTGCGGCTCGACACGAAGCTGCCGCCTGCCCAGGTGGACGAACTCTGGCCGCCGGCAACCGGCAACGGCCATCCGGAGGCGGCGCTGGCGCCCTCGCCCGCCCTCGCCCGCATCGCGGAACGGCTCGCCGCCGCGATCCCGGATTTCCCCGCGCCGTTCACGCTGCCCGACACCGCCTCCAACGGCTGGGCGGTGGACGGCCGGCATTCCGCGACCGGCGCGCCGCTGCTGGCCGGCGATCCGCATCTGGGGCTGAATTTTCCCTCCCTCTGGTATCTCGCGCGGCTCGACTGGCCGGGGGGAACGCGGGCGGGGGCAACGGCGCCCGGCGTGCCGTTCCTGGTGATCGGCCATAACGGCCATATCGCCTGGACCTTCACCACCACCGGCGCCGACACCGAAGACCTGTTCGTCGAGACGCCGGTCGATGCCACCCATTACCAGACGCCGAACGGCCCGCTGCCGTACACGCTGCGCGAGGAACGCATCCGCGTCCGCGGCGGCCCGGACGAGACGCTGATGGTGCGCGAGACGCGGCACGGCCCGGTGATCAGCGACCTCGTCGATCCCAGGGGGCCGGTGCTGGCGCTGGCGACGGCGGACCTGGCGCCCGGCGACACCGACGGGGCCGGCCTGCTCGCGCTCGGCCGCGCCGAGGACGTGGACGCGGCCGGGCGCGCGGCGGCGCTGGTCAGCGCGCCGGTGCAGAACCTGATCGTCGCCGACCATTCCCGGATCGCGCTGTTCGTTACCGGCCGCGTGCCGATCCGCAAGGCCGGCAACGGCGCCCGCCCGGTACCGGGGGCGGAGGGGCAGTTCGACTGGACCGGCTTCGCCGCCGGCGCGCAGTTGCCGCATGTCGTCGCGCCGGACAGCGGGCGCCTCGTGAACGCCAACGAGCGGGTCGCGCCGGCCGACTTCCCGGTGTTCCTGGGGCGGGACTGGTTCGACGACTGGCGGGCGCAGCGCATCCGCGCCCTGCTCGGCGCCACCGACCGGCACAGCGTCGCCGACTTCGCCGCCATGCAGGCCGACGTGACCGACCTTGCCGCCCGCGCGCTGCTGCCGCGGCTGCTCGCGGTGGCGGCGCCCGAGGGGCCGGCCAGGGCGGCGCTGGCGCTGCTGCAGGGCTGGGACGGCGCGGCGGTGCGCGACGCGCCGCAGCCGCTGATCTTCAACGCCTGGATGCAGCGGCTCTACGCGATGCTGCTGGCGCGCATCGGCGTGCCGGACGCCGGCCGGGCGGCGGCGCCGTGGCCGCTGTTGCTGCCCTATGCGCTGTCGCCGGCCGGGGCGCATTGGTGCGGCGGCGATTGCGGGCCGCTGCTCGCCGACAGCCTCGCCGCCGCCACGACCGACCTGGCGCGCCGCTTCGGCAACGACCCTTCGGCCTGGCGCTGGGGCGCGGCGCACCAGGCGGTGTTCGCGCATCCGGTGCTGCGCATGCTGCCGGTGGTCGGCGCGCTCGCCGACATCCGCATCGCCACCCCCGGCGACGACGTGACCATCGACCGCGGCGGCGTCGCAGAAAACCTCACCGACGTTCATGGGCCGGAGTATCGTGGGGTCTATGACCTCGCGGATCTCGACCGCAGCCTGTTCGTCATGGCACCCGGCCAGTCCGGCAACCCGTTCAGCCGGCTGGCGCGCAATTTCGTGCAACGCTGGCGTGACGGCGCCAGCGTGATGCTGCCCTCGCAACCCGACCGGGCCGCCGCCCATATCACGTTGTCGCCGGGGGAGGCGCGACCGTGATCTACCGGGCCTTTGACAGCTACGAACTCATCCGCGGCACCCGGCTGCGCCGTATCGTCGCCTTCCTGCTCGACGGGCTGATCCTGGCCATCGGCATCAGGCTGCTGGCCGGGGTGCTGTTCCTGTTCGGCATCGTCACGCTCGGCCTCGGCATGCCGCTGTTCGGCCTGCTGCCGGTGGTACCGCTGCTGTACAACTGGCTCAGCCTGCTGTCCGGCCTGTCGGCGACGCCTGGCCAGGCGATGATGGGGCTGATCGTGCGGCGCAACGACGACCTCGGCCCGCCCGGGGCGCTGGCGGCGCTGGTCTGGGTGATCGGGTTCTACGTCTCGCTGGCGCTGTCCGGCCTGCCGCTGCTGCTCGCGCTGTTCACCGAGGGCAAGCGCACCGGCCACGACCTGCTCTCCGGTCTTGTGGTGGTGCGCGCGCGGGCGTTGACCGGCGGGCCGCGGTTCTGGAACATGCGCGCGGGAGGGTCGCCGTTCGCATGAGCTACAAGCCGCCGCGCCGGCCGCAGTTCTTCTACACCACCGCCCCTTTGCCCTGCCCCTACGTGCAGGGACGCACGGAGCGGAAAGTGGTGACGGAGATCGCCGGCCCGGACGCGGATGCGTTGCACGACCGGCTGTCGCGCGCCGGCTTCCGCCGCAGCCATAACATCGCCTACGCGCCGGTCTGCCCGAACTGCAACGCCTGCGTGCCGATCCGCATCCCGGCCGCAAGCTTCCAGCCGGAACGCACGCTGCGCCGCATCCAGCGCGCCAATCTGCAGGTCGAAGGCTTCGAGGTGCCGGCCCGCGCCACCGCCGAGCAGTTCCAGTTGTTCCAGCGCTACCAGCTGGCGCGCCACGGCGACGGCGACATGGCGACCATGAGCTTCTACGACTACCGCGCGATGGTCGAGGATACGCCGATCGAGACCTTCATCGTCGAGTTCCGCGACCCCGACGACCGGCTGGTCGGCGCCTGCCTGACCGACCGGCTGAGCGACGGGCTGTCCGCCGTGTATTCCTTTTTCCTGCCGGAACTGGATCGGCGTTCGCTCGGCACCTACACCATCCTGTGGCTGATCGAGCGGGCGCGCGGACTCGAATTGCCCTATGTCTATCTCGGCTACTGGGTGCCGGAGAGCCGCAAGATGGCCTACAAGGCGCGCTTCCGCCCGGCCGAGGTGCTCGCCGGGGGCAGTTGGCGCATGCTGACCGAGGCGGACGTCAGCGTCGAACCGGAGGCGGGCTTCAGACTGGTGCCGGTGACGGCCGGCTGATCCGCGGCCCGGCTGCGCCGCGATCCTTCGGCAGCGTCAGCAGGAACCGCGCGCTGCCGCGATC
>JAJZVE010000190.1 GCA_021845835.1 Pseudomonadota bacterium
CTCCGGCGACCTCGTAGTCCGCCAGCGCCTGCGCCAGCCGGCGCACGGCGGCGGCGCGGTCGCGGTCATGCACGATCAGCTTCGCGATCATCGGGTCGTAATGCACCGTGATCGCGTCGCCCTGCCCCACGCCGGTATCGACGCGCACCTGCGCGGACCCGGCCGGCGCCCGCAGGTGCCAGAGCGTGCCGACCGCAGGCGCGAAGTCGCGCGCCGGGTCCTCGGCATAGACCCGCATCTCGATCGCGTGGCCGTCGATGCCGAGCGCCTCCTGCGGCAGCGGCAGCGCCTCGCCGGCGGCCACGCGCAATTGCCATTCCACCAGATCAAGCCCGGTGATCGCCTCCGTCACCGGATGCTCGACCTGCAGCCGCGTGTTCATCTCCATGAAGTAGAAGGCGCCGTCTTCGGCAATGAACTCGACGGTGCCGGCGCCGACATAGCCGACCGCGCGCGCGGCGGCGCAGGCGGCATCGCCCATCACGCGCCGGCGCTCGGGGTCCATGCCCGGCGCCGGCGCTTCCTCCACCACTTTCTGGTGGCGGCGCTGGATCGAGCAATCGCGTTCGAACAGCGACACGACATTGCCGTGCGCGTCGGCGAACACCTGGATTTCGATATGCCGCGGGCGCGTCAGGTAGCGTTCGATCAGCACGCGATCATCGCCGAACGCGGCGCGCGCCTCGCCTTGCGCCAACGCCAGTGCCGCGTCGAACGCCGCCGGCTCCGTGACCACGCGCATGCCCTTGCCGCCGCCGCCCGCGGACGCCTTGATCAGCACCGGAAAGCCGATGCGCACCGCCGCGTCGCGCAGCACGGCGACGTCCTGGTCCTCGCCGTGATAGCCTGGCACCAGCGGCACGCCCGCCTGCTGCATCAGCGCCTTCGCCGCCGCCTTCGATCCCATGGCGCGCATCGCCGCCGGCGGCGGCCCGATGAACACGATGCCCGCCGCCGCGCAGGCTTCGGCAAACTCCGCGTTCTCGCTGAGGAACCCGTAGCCGGGATGGATCGCCTGCGCGCCGGTGCGGCGCGCCGCATCCAGGATGCGCGGAATCGCCAGATAGCTGTCGCGCGCCGGCGCCGGGCCGATGCGCACGGACTCGTCGGCGAGCGCCACGTGCAGCGCGTCCGCATCCGCGTCCGAGCACACCGCAACCGTGCGGATGCCCAGGCGCCGCGCGGTACGGACCACACGACACGCGATCTCGCCGCGATTGGCGATCAGGATCTTGCCAAACATCATGCGCGCATCGCCAAAGTTTTGGTCCACAGATTTCACCGATTACACAGATTTTCAGAAATTCTTCTAATCTGGGAAATCTGTGTAATCTGTGGATGATTCATCTGGCCGCACCGCGTCACATCCGGAACACCCCGAACCGCGCCGCCGCCGGCGGTGCCGTCGCACCCCAGCCCTCGACCGGTGCGTTCATCGCTGCCGACAGCCCGAGCGCCAGCACCATGCGCGTCTCTGCCGGGTCGATGATGCCGTCGTCCCACAGCCGCGCGCTGGCGTAGTAGGGATGCCCCTGCGTCTCGTATTGCTCGGCGATCGGCGCGCGGAACGCGGCTTCGTCCTCGGCGGACCAGGTGCCGCCGCGCGCCTCGATGTTGTCGCGCCGCACCTGCGCCAGCACCGACGCCGCCTGCGTCCCGCCCATCACGGAGATGCGGGCGTTCGGCCACATCCACAGGAAGCGCGGCGCATAGGCGCGCCCGCACATGCCGTAATTGCCGGCACCGAAACTGCCGCCGGTGATGACGGTGAATTTCGGCACCTGCGCAGTCGCGACCGCCGTGACCATCTTGGCGCCGTCCTTGGCGATGCCGCCGGTCTCGTATTTGCGGCCCACCATGAATCCGGTGACGTTCTGCAGGAACACCAGAGGAATGCCGCGCTGCGCGCACAGCTCGATGAAATGCGCGCCCTTCTGCGCGCTCTCGCTGAACAGCACGCCGTTGTTGGCGAGGATGCCGACCGGGTAGCCCCAGACGCGCGCGAACCCGGTGACCAGCGTGGTCCCGTACAGCGGCTTGAATTCGTCGAGCCAACTGTCATCGACGATGCGCGCGATCACCTCGCGCACCTCGTACGGCTCGCGCAGGTCGGCCGGCACCACGCCGTGTATCTCCTCGGCCGCGTAGCGTGGCGGCAGCGGCGCGACAACGTCGGGCAGGCGCGGCCTGGTCCGGTTGAGGTTGGTGACGATGCGGCGCGCCAGGCCGAGCGCGTGCAGATCGCTCTCGGCCATGTGGTCGGTGACGCCGGAAATGCGGCTGTGGACCTCGGCGCCGCCCAGATCCTCGGCTGAGACGATTTCCCCCGTCGCCGCCTTCACCAAAGGCGGACCGCCAAGAAAGATCGTGCCCTGGCCACGCACGATGATCGCCTCGTCGCTCATCGCCGGCACATAGGCGCCGCCGGCGGTGCAGGATCCCATGACCACCGCGATCTGCGGAATGCCGGCCGCCGACATCTGCGCCTGGTTGTAGAAGATGCGGCCGAAATGCTCGCGGTCGGGAAACACCTCGTCCTGTGTCGGCAGGTTGGCGCCGCCGCTGTCCACCAGATAGACGCAGGGCAGACGGTTCTGAGCCGCGATCTCCTGCGCGCGCAGATGCTTCTTGACCGTCAGCGGATAGTAGCTGCCGCCCTTCACCGTCGCGTCGTTGGCGACGACGACGCACTCGCGCCCGGCAATGCGGCCGATGCCGGTGATGACGCCGGCGGATGGGATGTTTTCCCCGTACATTCCGTAGGCGGCGAGCTGGGAGAATTCGAGGAACGGCGAGGCGGGATCGATCAGCCGGCGGATGCGCTCGCGCGGCAGCAGCTTTCCCCGCTCCGTGTGCCGCAGCCGTGCCGCCTCGCCGCCGCCGAGCCTGACGCCCTCCACCTTCGCGCGCAGGTCGGCGACCAGCGCGCGCATGCGTTCGGCATTGGCGGCGAACCCGGCGGAGCGGACATCGACGCCTGACGCGAGTACGGTCATCGCCGCCTCAGCCGTGCCGCCGCGGGGTCGTTGTCGGGCGCCGCATTCCGGTCCATCCTCCGCGCGTGCTGGGTGCGGGCAGGATGGCACCCGGCACGCAGGCGCGCAACGTCGGGCGGAACGGGAAGGACAGCAGGACATGGCGGAACGGCCGGAGATCGCGGTGATCGGCGGGCAGCGCCCGGACACGCTGGCGGCGCTGGAGGCCGCGTTCACCGTGCATCGCGTGTTCGAGGCCACCGACAAGCTTGCCGCCCTGCGCGCGGTAGGCGAGCGGGTGCGCGGCGTCGCCTCCCACGGCATGGCGGGCCTGTCGCGCGCGCAGATCGAGCTGATGCCGCACCTGGAGATTTGCGCCATCAACGGCGTCGGGCTGGAGACCACCGATCTGGCGACGTGCCGCGCCCGCGGCATCACCGTCACGACCGCGCCGGTGCTGTATGACGACGTGGCGGACCTCGCGATCGCGCTGGCGCTGTCGGCGTGCCGGCGCATCCCGCAGGCGGACCGCTTCGTGCGCGGCGGACACTGGGGCAGCGATCGCTGGCCGCTCGGGCGCAAGTTCTCCGGCATGCGCGCCGGCATCATCGGCCTCGGCCGCATCGGCGAGCATGTCGCGGCGCGGCTGGCCGGCTTCAGGATCGAAATCGCGTATGCCGACCCGGTGGCGCGCGATGTGCCGTACCGCCGCTATCCCGACGCCGAATCGCTCGCGCGCGACAGCGACATCGTGTTCCTGTGCGCCGCCGGCGGCGCCAGGGGCGCGCGCCCGCCGATCGTCGGCCGCGCGGTGCTGGACGCGCTCGGTCCGCGCGGCGTGTTCGTCAACGTGGCGCGCGGCTGGATCGTGGACGAGACGGAGCTGGTCGCGGCCTTGCGCGACGGCCGGCTGGGCGCGGCGGGCCTCGACGTGTTCCATGACGAGCCGCGCGTGCCGGCGGCGCTGCTGGCGATGGACAACGTCGTGCTGACGCCGCACATCGCGAGTTCCACCGAGGAGACGATGCGCGCGATGGGCGAATGCGTGGTGGGCAATCTGGTGTCGTGGTTCGCGGGCAAGGGCGCGCTCACCCCGGTGGCGTGAGCCGTCGCACCGCCGGGCGGCGCGACGGCCTCTCCGCCCTCGGGGACTGCGGCTACGGCTCCGACGCCAGCGCCGCCTCCGCCGCCGCGTGCGCGTCCTGCTGCGCCATGCCGTTGAAGAAGGCATTCAGCGCCACGGCGACGATGCTCGCCAGCAGGATGCCCGAATCCAGCAGCGGCTTCAGCGCATGCGGCAGCGCGTCGAAGAAGTTGTCGGCGATCAGCGGGATCATGCCGAAGCCGAGGCTGATCGCGACGATGAACAGGTTGTGCCGCCGCGTCGTGTAATCCACCTGCGCCAGGATGCGGATGCCGGTCGCCGCCACCATGCCGAACATGACGACGCCCGCGCCGCCCAGCACGAATACCGGCACCGCCGCCACGATCGCACCAAGCTTCGGGATCAGCCCCAGCACCACCAGGATCACACCGCCCGCCACCGTCACGTAGCGCGAGCGGATGCCGGTGACGCCGACGAGCCCGACATTCTGCGAGAACGACGTGTAGGGGAAGGTATTGAACACGCCGCCGAGAATCGTGCCGATGCCGTCCGCGCGCAGGCCGCGCGTCAGCGCCGGCCGATCCACCGGCCGCCCGACCATCGCGCCGACGGCAAGGAACATCCCCGTGCTCTCGATCATCACCACGATCATCACCAGGCACATGGTCAGGATCGGCACGATCTGGAACGACGGCACACCGAACTGGAACGGCGTGATCGGCGCCAGCCAGTGCGCCGCGGCGACCGGTGCGAAATTCATCCTGCCGAGCAGCGCCGCCACCACCGCCCCGGCGATGGTGCCGAGCAGCACGGCGATGTTGGCCACGAAGCCGCGCCCCCAGCGCACGATGCCGAGGATCACCAGCAGCACGAACAGCGCGATCAGCAGGTTGCCCGGCGCGCCATAGGCCGGGTTCGGCCCCTGCATGCGCACGCCGTCCACCACCTTGGTCAAGGTCGGCAGGCCGCCGCCGGCCCAGTTGATGCCGATCCGCATCAGCGACACGCCGATCACCAGGATGACGGTACCGGTGACCAGCGGCGGGAAGGCCGGCAGCATGCGGCTGACGAACGGCGCGACCAGAATGCCGAACACGCCGGCCGCGATCACCGAGCCATAGATGGCAAGCAGCGCATCGGCCGGCTGGAACCCTGCCCCCATGGCCGCCTTCGCGGCCCCGATCATCGCCAGCATGGGCGCCACCGAGGCGAAGGTCACACCCATCATCACCGGCAAACGGATGCCGACGCCCGGGAAGCCGAGCGACTGCACCAGCGTGGCCAGGCCGCAGGCGAACAGGTCGGCGCTGATCAGCAAGGCGCGCTGGTCCGGCGGCAGGCCCAGCGCGCCGCCGACGATCAGCGGCACGGCCACGGCGCCGGCATACATCACCAGCACATGCTGCAGCCCCAGCACCGCCAGACGCGGTGCCGGCAGCAACTCGTCCACCGGAGCGGTGGTTGCGGACATGGTTTGTTCCCCCTGACGCGGCGGCGAATCGCCACATCCTGAAGGAAATCAAGACGGAAATCCCGCCACAAGGCAATGTGAAAACGCGGCAGAGGCGGTGGCGCCGACGGTGTGCGCCCTCTTCGCCCAGCCGCTCGCCGCGCCGTCTTTCCTCACACGCCCAGCAGCGCGCGCGCGACGCCGATCACGCGCCGCGCCTCGTGCCACAGACCGTACGTCTCGAACGCCTCGAACGCTGCCCACGCGACCTCGGTGACATCGCCACCCGCGCGCGGCTCGCCGCCTTCCCAGCGGGCGGCGAAGTCCAGGATCGTGTAGTGATAGCGCACGCGCCCGTCGGGATCACGATGGATGCTGTCCACGTTCGCCGCCAGCAGCAGCTTCCCGACGGCAAGCCCGGTCTCCTCCAGCAACTCCCGCCGCGCCGCTGTCTCCGCGGTCTCGCCGAGTTCCTGCGCGCCGCCGGGCAGGCTCCAGGCACCGGCATTCGGCGGCTGGCCGCGGCGCACCAGCAGCACCGCGCCGGGCCGCAGCACGACGACGCCGATGCCCACGATCGGGCGCGGGGGATACTCCCGGCTCACTTGGCCGGTACGGGCGCCAGTACAGGCGCCGGTGCGGGCATCGCCGGTGCGGGCATCGCCGGTGCGGGCATCGCCGGTGCGGGCATCGCCGGTGCGGGCATCGCCGGTGCGGGCATCGCCGGCTCCGCCGCCTTCAGGTCGTCCAGCGACGGCACCAGCGCCTGCTCCTTCCAGCTACCGATCTCGTAGGCCCAGCCTTTCACCCTCGCCGCCACGTCGGCCGCGTCCTGGCCGCTCGCCGCGAAGGTCGCCCACACCGCCGGCCCGGATTTGCTCACGTCGGCCGAGAGCGTCATCCCGTCGGTCGTGGTGAACACCGCGCGGCCGAGCGGCGTGCCCGGCGCCGGCGCCGGCTTCACGTCCTCCAGCGTCAGTTCGGCCAGCCCCCGGCTCACTTCGTCCACCTTGACATCGTCCAGCTTCGGATGCCCGGCCGGATCGGTCAGAGTGAACTTGCCGCCCTGGCGCGCGAAGCGAAGCGTCGTCTCGCCGCGCGTCACCACCACGTCCGCGACCTTGGCCGCGTCGATGCTGACGATGCTGCGATCGAGCCAGTCCTGCGTCCCGGCGGTCGCGGCGATGCGTCCGTCGGCGAGCCAGCTCTGCGCCTCGCCGGGCCGGCGCACATACAGCGTGTCGGCGCCGCCGCGCTCGGCGCTGCGCGCATGCCCGACGATCAGCGCCGCGATCACGCCGCCCTTGCCGTCCAGCACGCGCACCAGCGTGGAATCGGCGCCCTTGTCCGCAGGATCGGCGACGCCGAGCCGCGCGTATTCGCCGGCATCGGCGGTGCGCTTCTCGTCCAGCCGCAGCTCGGTCAGCGCCGTCAGCAGCTCATGCACCTTGTCCTGCTGCGCGCGATAGCCGCCACGATCGACAACGCCCCAGAGCGCGGCAGCATCCTCGGCATTGCGCGCCAGATGCAGCGTGGTCCCCTTGTGCTGGATCTCCAGCTGTGCGGCCGCGGCCAGTTTCGGCGCCAGTCCCGGAAACACCAACTGGCCCTGCGCCGCCTGCTGCATCCGTTCACGTGGCCCGCTGCCGTAGATGACACCCAGCGCCAGCACGATTGCGCCGATCGCCGCGAGAATGAGCGTGGTTCCTGTGCGCATCGGCGCGTTTCCCCTCAGGCCCGCGCCCGCGCGCGGCGGCGCCGGCGCGCCAGCCCGAGCACGATCGCCAGCAGTGCCAGCACCGCCGGCACCAGCACGATGTCGAACAGACGCAGCTCCGTCTCCAGCCGGTCGATGTCGCGCCGCAGGTCGAACTGCACGGCACGCAGCTTGCCGCGCGTCTGCACGATGTCGGCCTGCAGGTCGTCGATGGCGGCGCGCTGGGCGGCGGTGACGACGGCCGCCTTCTCGCCGCGGCCCGCACGCAGGTCGGCAAGCTTCTTCTGTGTCTCGTCCAGATGCGTCTGCAGCGCCTTCTCGGTCTGCTGGTATTGCGCTTCGGCCTTGTGCTGCATGCTGTCCACCAGCGTGAACGGCCGCACGATGGTGCCCTTGCCGCGCAGGCCGATCAGGTCGTCGCCGCCGGCGAGCGTGCCGACGATGTTGGCGACGAAGGCACCGTTGTCGCTGAACGGCACCGCCTGCTGCTGGCCGAAGAAATCCTGCACATGCACCCAGAAGCGATCGACGAGGATGTCGCTGTCGCCGATCACGACGAGGTTGGCCGCATCCCTGGTCTGCCTGATATAGGCCGGCAGATCGGCGGCCCGCTTCTCGCCGGCCGGCAGATCCGGTGGCCCGGAAAACGCCGATGTCAGCACGCCATGCACCCGCGCCGCGATCACGCGCGGCCCGCCCGCGGGCCTGAAGTCGGCGAGGATGCTGGCCGGGTCAGGGAACTCGCGCACTTTGGCGACCGGGATCAGGCCGGAATCCTTGCCGCTGGTCAGCAGCGGGGTGAAGTCGATCGCCGCGCCCTGCTTCTTCGCGATCGCCCC
>JAJZVE010000191.1 GCA_021845835.1 Pseudomonadota bacterium
CACGGGTCTTGTAGAGCAGCTTCGGAAAAAAGCCCGGCCCGTTCCTGGCATTCGAGCGATGCGGGATGACGCGAAGGATGTGGCGCTTGCGGCAGGCTGCGCGATCGGCAGCTGAATCATAACACCATGCGTCTTTGCGCCGTTTTTGTTGTGATCGGCTTTCTGGTGAACCATTGCATTGGAGTTTTCCGGCGCCCATATGTGAGCGGCAGGTTTATATAGAACTTCAAAGCCGTACCGCTTGCATCCGGCGTAGGAATTACGTTGTTGAATCCTCTCGATCAGGTGACCGGTCTGGCGCGCCCCCACTTCGACGGCAGCCGCGTGCTGTTCGAAATCGCGGACGGCGACAGGCGGGTCCAGTGCGCGATCTCTCGCGGCGCGCTGCAGGACCTCAGCCAGCGGCGCCATTTCAAGGCTGCCGAGCTGCTGCTTTGCTTTGTCAGCGCCCGGCCGCAGATTGAGGCCATCGCACTCCGCAAGCTGCGGGCACGAGCCGGCAACCTATCCGGCACGCTCGGCATTTGGGCCGACGATATCACCGACCTGCCACCGGGCAGCACGCCGCTGCAGACGGCGGCCGGCCCGAATGATGACGCAGGCCGGGCCGACCAACAGATCAGCATAAAGCAACCATGAAATGGCCAAAGAACGGAAGCGCGGCAATCGCGAAGTCAAGAAGCCGAAGGCCGCGAAGAAGCCGGTGGCGGTGCCATCGTCGCTGACGGCGGTTGCGCAACTGAAGCGGCCCCCTCCGAAGGGCCGGCCAAATGACCAGCAAAGATGACATGAAGGTATTCAGATGAAGTTCCGCCCCCTGCACGACCGCGTCGTGCTGCGCCGCATCACCGCAGACGAGAAAAGCACAGGGGGGATCATCATCCCCGACACGGTGAAGGAAAAGCCGATGGAGGGCGAAGTGGTCGCCGTCGGCTCCGGCGCACGCAACGAACAAGGCCAGATCATCGCCCCCGACGTGAAGGTCGGCGACCGCGTGCTGTTCGGCAAGTGGTCGGGCACCGAGGTCAGGCTCGACGGCGAGGAGCTCCTGATCATGAACGAGAGCGACATCATGGGCGTGATCGAAGGCGCCGCCGCGGATCTCAGGAAGGCGGCCTGACCCGCAGCCTGCACCGGCAATTTGAATAGGAAATGCAATCATGGCTGCCAAAGACGTCCGGTTCGGCGGTGACGCCCGTCAACGCATGCTGCGCGGCGCGGACATCCTCGCTGACGCGGTGAAGATCACGCTTGGCCCGAAAGGCCGCAACGTCCTTCTCGACAAAAGCTACGGCGCCCCGCGGATCACCAAGGATGGCGTGACCGTCGCCAAGGAGATCGAACTCGCCGACAAGTTCGAGAACATGGGCGCGCAACTGGTGCGCGAGGTCGCCAGCAGGACCGCCGATCTCGCTGGCGACGGCACCACGACGGCGGTCGTGCTGGCGCAGGCCATCGCGCGCGAGGGCGCCAGGGCGGTCGCGGCCGGCGTCGGTCCAATGGACCTGAGGCGCGGCATCGACAAGGCGATCATCGCCCTGGTGGGCGAGCTCGAAAAGCGCTCCAGGAAGATCACCAGCCCAGCGGAAACCGCCCAGGTCGGCACCATCTCGGCGAACGGCGAGGCCGAGATCGGCCGCATGATCTCGGAAGCCATGCAGAAGGTCGGCAAGGAAGGCGTCATCACCGTCGAGGAGGCCAAGGTCATGCAGACCGAACTCGACGTGGTCGAGGGGATGCAGTTCGACCGCGGCTACATGTCGCCGTACTTCATCACCAACGCGGAAAAGATGAACGCCGAACTGGACAATCCGTACATCCTGCTGCACGAAAAGAAGCTGTCCGGTCTGCAATCACTGCTGCCGCTGCTCGAAGCGGTGGTGCAGTCGACGCGACCACTGCTGATCGTCGCTGAGGACATCGAGGGCGAGGCGCTTGCGACGCTCGTCGTCAACAAGCTGCGCGGCGGCCTGAAAGTGGCCGGCGTCAAGGCGCCCGGCTTCGGCGACCGCCGCAAGGCGATGCTGGAGGATCTGGCGGTGCTCACCGGCGGCCAGGTGATCAGTGAAGACCTCGGCATCAAGCTCGAGAACGTGACGCTCGCCATGCTTGGCAGCGCCAAGAAGGTGGTGATCGAGAAGGAGACCACGACGGTCGTCGAGGGCGCCGGCAAGAGCGAGGATATCAAGGGCCGCTGCAACCAGATCCGTGCGCAGATTGAGGATACCACCTCGGACTACGACAAGGAAAAGCTCACGGAGCGGCTGGCGAAGCTTGCCGGCGGCGTCGCCGTGATCCGGGTCGGCGGCTCGACCGAGGTCGAGGTGAAGGAACGCAAGGATCGCGTGGAGGATGCGTTGCACGCCACCCGCGCCGCCGTCGAGGAGGGTATCGTGCCCGGCGGCGGCGTCGCGCTGGCGCGGGCCGGCAGGATTCTCGCCGGCATCGGGTCGGACAACGCGGACCAGAAGCTTGGTATCGAGATCGTCCGCAGGGCGATCCAGTCGCCGCTGCGCCAGATCGCCGAGAATGCCGGCGAGGACGGCGCGGTGGTGTCCGGCAAGGTGCTCGACAACGACAACTACAACTGGGGTTTTGACGCCCAGACCGGCGAATACAAGGACATGGTGAAGGCCGGCATCATCGACCCGACCAAGGTGGTGCGGGCGGCGCTGCAGCACGCCGGCTCGGTCGCCGGCCTGCTGATCACCACCGAGGCGATGGTCGCCGAGCACCCTGAAAAAAAGGGCGCGTCGATGCCGCAGGGCGGCGGCATGGGCGGCATGGGGGACATGGACTACTAGGTCGCAGCAGCATGGCTGCGACGGCGTCCCACTGGGAACGCCGTCGCGTGCCAGCGTGCCAGACATGAGCAGCACGGAAAACTGCGCGTCGCTGCCGTGTCCAGACATGGCCCCTGATTCGCGTGCGGCGGCGCGGCTGCGGCCGCGCCGCCATCAGAAGCCGAACGTGGACCGCAGCGCGGTCCACGCCGGATTGCGGCCCGCCGGCGCCAGCGCGGCGGCGACAGACAGCTTGGCCGGCAGTCTTGCCACCAGGCGGCCGGCGATTGCCGTGGCCGCCGGCAAAGGCCAGGGAGTCGCGGGCATTCCGGCAATCGCCCGCCCCAGACATTCGACGGCGGCTTCGACCGGCATGGCGGCCAGCCGCGCGGCCTCGCGCCATGGATCCTCGCCCCGGCGCGCAAGCAGCGAGACGACACTCAGGCTTAGTCCGCTGGCCTCGATGCCCACCTCGGAAAACAGGAACTGGTTCAGGTTGGAGCGACTGAGCGAGGAGATGTCCGCTGCAGACATGTCATTTACCCCTGCCGGATGAAGCTGCGGCCGGCTTGCGCGTCAACGCTGACGCCAACCCGACGGCCGGAAGCCGACCGTCGGCAGGTACCTGAACTCTACGCGGCCTTCCCGGGCGCGAGAATCTGCGAGCACGCGTTTGCCAGCGCCGGGCTCGGAGCAGTGGCGCCTAGCACGGTTGCCCACCCGTCGTCGGAAACCATGCTGCGGCGCGTATAGGACGATTCTTCCTTGCGCAGCTTCACGAGTTTCGTCGCGTCGGTGTCCTGCTGGGCCTTGGCCACGCAGGCCGGTACCAGCGCCGCCACCACGGCGGCATCCACTTGTTCCTGAGCCGCCTGTTGCGCGGAACCCGCCGTGCGCCAGCCCAGTTCTCCAAATCCAACGACCGCGACAGCGGCGGCGCCGACCACGGCACCCCAGAATCCCGGTTTGATCCAGGGCGGCACTTGCATCGACATGTTCATGGATTTGGCCCCTGGTGGGAGACATCGTCCCACTCGATACCGGCACGGCGGGTCGCGGGATTGAAGTGGGCACGGCGCGCGCGAATTACATCGGTCCACGGTAAAAGGTCCGCGGCGCGCTGCAGATCAGCTCCTCGGCCTCGGCGCCATCGAACTCGCCTGCAGCGACGAGCCGGCGGGCCAGACCGTCGACCGCCACCGGAGTGCGCGGGCGTGACGGCCCGCATCTCGGGCGTGCCGGCGAGCAGATCGTCCGGCTCCAGCGCGCGTCGCCGGCAAACCTCGCCGATCGCCGGGACGATCTTCGCTGCGACCAAGTTGCCGCTGCGGACCTGGTTTCGCGCCCTCTACCACATGACGCAGAACAAGCCGGGCATCTCCGGCATCGGGCCTGGCCGGCACCTCCGCGTGCGGCGAGCACAGCCTGGATGATCAGGCACAAGCTGCAGCAGGCGATGATGGAGCGGGATGCGACCAAACGATTGACCGGCCGTGTCGAGATCGACGACGCCTGTCTCGGCGGTGAACGGTCAGGCGGCAAGCGCGGGCGCGGGCGCGGGCGCCGGGAAAGACGCCGTTCGTCGCCGCGGTCGAGACCACGCCGGACGGCAGCCGGTGCGCCTGAAGTTGCGTCGGCTCGCCGGTTTCTCCTGCGCGCGCGTATCGGGACGAGCACGCGGCGGGCTCAGCCGCCGCGCACCGCCGCCGCGCGCAGCGCCAGCGACAGGACGGCGGTGCGGCAAATCGCCTCGGCTGGCGCGCCGGTGCGCTTGCACATGCTCTCGTCCCGCCACAGCGCCGCCGCCGCTGCCGCCAGTCGCGCCGCCGGCCACAGTCGCAACGCCTTCAGGAAGTCGGGCTCACGTCGAAAGAACAGCGGCGGTCGCAGCATCTTGACCGCCTCGGCAGCAGTCGCGCCGCCATCGCTGCTGATGCGGGCGCGGTGCAGCCGCTGCACATGCGCCAGCGCCGAGCGCAACACCGCGACCGGCGCTGCGCCCTCCGCCAGCGCAAGCGCCAGCGCCCGGTCCGTCCGGCCGACATCGCCCGCCGTCGCGGCGAACAGCGCGTCCTCGACCGACACCGCCGCGACGTCGCCGACGCAGGCGCGCGCCGCCGCCAGATCGGCGGTGCCGCCCGGCCCGACGAACAGGGCGAGCTTCTCCAGTTCGGCGCGCGTGGCCGCCAGATCGCCGGCCAGCCGCGCCTCCAGCCAGGCCAGCGCCGCCGCGTCCACGGCGACGCTCCGGTCCTGCAGCCGTTCGCGGATCTCCCGCCCGAGGTTCGCACCTTCGACGGCATAGCACCCGATCGCGACCGCGTCGGCGGCGCGCTCCGCCACGGTGCGCAGGCGGGACCGCGCCGGCAGCCCGTGCCCCTCCAGGATCAGCAGCGCCCCCCCCGGCCCGGCAAGCGCCGCTTCCACGTCCGCCGCGCAGCCATCCGTCGCCTCGCGCACCCGGACCACGCGCCGGCCGCCGGTCAGCGCCAGCGACGCCATTTCCGCGCCGATGCGCGCACCGGCATCGCGGCCGAGTTCCACGACGCGGAACGGGTCCGCCGTATCGCCGGCAACCCGACGCACCAGCCGTACCGCCCGATCCGCGATTGACCCGGCGTCGTCGCCGTACAGCAGCACCGCCCGGACGGCCCCCGGATCGTTCAGGAACGCCTCGACGCGGCGCGGCTCCAGCTTCACGCCGCTCAGCGTGCGGCCAGGGCCGCTTGCCGGTCGAAATAGACGGCGAGCTGGCGGGTAATCTCGTCGGCCACCGCTTGCGCGATCCGCTGCTGCACCACCTCGCTTTCCAGATCGGCGGCGAACAACTGCTGGTCGAACACGTTCAGCCCGTCGACCGATCGCGCGGTGCCGCTGGTCAGCACCTTGCGGCCGGGATCCTGCGCCAGCAACTGATACGTCGCGCTGCCGACCATGCGTACGCGCGTGTTCGACGTGTCCTGCTGGATCCCGTTCGCGTCGCTGGCGATGCTGAAGGTCACCGTCAGGTCATAGCGTTGCGCCGTCGCGAGGCCGTTGCGCTCGAACCGTTCCTGCAACGCCTGGCGCAGCAACTGGCCGGTCCGCTCAGGGATCAGGGCCACCGCGGTTTGCGCCAGCCCGTTGGCCGCCGGCCCGGCCACGCCGTCCGCGCCGGGCGCGTAAAGCGGGCGGAAGCCGCAGCCGCCGAGCGCCAGCGCCGCCAGCCCCAGCCCGAACGCGCGCCGCCCGACGTCCTGCGCCATTGCGCTATCCCGCCACCACGAAATTGACCACCCGATCCGGCACATAGATCCGCTTGACCACGCGGCGCCCGGCAATCGCGCGCGCCACGTTCGGCTCCGCCGCGGCAGCGGCCAGCACCTCCGGCTCCGCCGCGCCGGGCGGCAGCGCCAGCGTGCCGCGCAGCTTGCCCATCACCTGCACCGCGATCGTCACCGTTTCCGCCGCCGCCAGCGTCGGGTCGGCTTCCGGCCAGGGCAGTTCGGCCACCAGCACGCCGTCCGTGCCGCCCAGGCGGGCATGCATCTCCTCGGCCAAATGCGGCATCATCGGCGCGATCAGCAGCGCCAGCGTGCGCAGTCCCTCGCGCCGCGCCGCGGTCAGCCCGGCGCCGTCCGCCGCCGCCGCCGGCCGCCGCTCCGCCTCGGCGAGCGCGTTGGCGAATTCGTGCAGCCGCGCCACGGCGACGTTGAAGGCGAACCCTTCCAGCGCCTCCGTCACCGCCGCGATAATGCGATGCGTCATCCGCCGCAGCGCCGTCGCCGCCGCGCCCGGCGCCTCCTGCGGTGCGGCGGCGCCGTCGCCCAGCCCATCGACCAGCCGGTACAATCGCTGCGTGAACCGCCATGCGCCCGCCACGCCGGCCTCGGTCCATTCCATGTCGCGTTCCGGCGGGTTGTCCGACAGGATGAACCAGCGCGCCGTGTCGGCGCCGTAGCGGGCGATGATCGCGCCCGGATCGACGGTATTGCGCCTGGACTTCGACATCGCCTCGACGCGCCCGACCGCGACCGGCGCGCCGCCGTGGCGTTCCGCCGCCGTCCCGTCCGGCCGCCGCTCCACCTCCTCCGGATAGAGCCAGCGCCCATCCGCGGCGCGGTAGCTTTCGTGCGTCACCATGCCCTGCGTGAACAGGCCGGCAAACGGTTCCTCGACCGCCAGATGCCCGGTCGCCGCCATCGCGCGGGTGAAGAACCGCGCATAGAGCAAATGCAGGATCGCATGCTCGATGCCGCCGATATACTGATCGACCGGCAGCCAGTGGTCGGCCGCCGCGCGCTCGACCGGCACCGCCGCCGCAGGGCTGCAGAAGCGGGCGAAATACCACGAGCTGTCCACGAACGTGTCGAACGTGTCGGTCTCGCGCCGCGCCGCGCCGCCGCAGACCGGGCAGGCCACGTGCTTCCAGGTCGGGTGATGGTCGAGCGGATTGCCCGGCCGGTCGAAGGTGACATCCTCCGGCAGCCGCAGCGGCAGCTCGGCCTGCGGCACCGGCACCACGCCGCAGGCGGGGCAATGGATCACCGGAATCGGGCAGCCCCAGTAGCGTTGCCGGCTCACGCCCCAGTCGCGCAGCCGCCAGTTCACCACCCCTTCGCCGACACCCAACCGCTGCAGCTCCGCGATCGCGCGCGCCTTCGCCGCGTCCGTCGCCAGCCCGTCGAGGAAGCCGGAGTTGATCAGGCGCCCCGGCCCGTCATAAGCGCGATCGCCGATCGCGAACGCGGCCGCGTCCTCGCCCGCCGGCAGCACCACCGGCACGACCGGCAGGCGATAGGCGCGGGCGAATTCCAGGTCGCGCTGGTCGTGGCCGGGACAGCCGAAGATGGCCCCGGTGCCGTATTCCATCAGCACGAAATTGGCGATCCACACCGGAAACGTGGCATCGGCCAGGAACGGATGGCGCACGCGCAGCCCGGTGTCGTAGCCGCGCTTCTCCGCGGTCTCGATGGTGGCTTCGCTGGTGCCCATGCGCCGGCACTCGGCGACGAAGGCCGCCGCCGCCGGGTCGCGCGCCGCCACCAGCGCGGCCAACGGATGCTCCGGCGCGATTGCCAGGAACGACATACCGAACAGCGTGTCGGGCCGCGTCGTGTACACCTCGACCGACGCGGCCTCGCCCTGCGGCGCCGTCAGCGGAAACCGCAGCCGTGCCCCCTCGCTGCGGCCGATCCATTTCGCCTGCATCACCCGCACCCGCTCCGGCCAGCGCTCCAGCCGGTCGAGCGCCGCCAGCAGCTCCGGCGCGTAGTGGGTGATCCTGAGGAACCACTGCGACAGCGACCGCCCGCCCAC
>JAJZVE010000192.1 GCA_021845835.1 Pseudomonadota bacterium
CTGTCCATCCAACTCGGTCTCGACAACCTGTTGGAATCACACCTCTCCCGGCCAGCCAACCCCGGTTACGCAGGCGTTTCGAGACGGCCTCTAATCCAACCTTACTCTGCGGGCCCGGGGTCGCAAACCACTGCTGGCAGCCTACAAACACGAGCGTCTGCTTGTCGCCCTTGCGCGCTTCAAAGCGGCCATTGCCCTGCCGCTCAGACTTGGCCTTGAGCCGAATGACCGGTATCCGTGCGGCCCGGCCCGCAAGCGGACCGTCGCAAATCCACCTGTTGAAGACATTCAAACCGACACACTACGACGAGTCGCGAAAATTCAGTCGATAGCTGAACGCGCCCTGAGCTACCCCCCCATCCGCGCGCTCGGCGTAGACCGCGAAATCTCCAGCTCCGCCTCCGTCATATCCGCCGGGATATCGGCGAACAGCGGTGTGCTCAGATAGCGCTCGCCGGTATCGGGCAGCATGCACAGCACCGTGGCCCCTTTCGGCGCCGTGCGGCATACCTCCAGCGCACCCGCGAACGTGCCGCCGGCGGAGATGCCGACGAAGATGCCTTCCTTCTGCGCCAGTTGCCGGCTCCAGTGCAGCGCGTCGGCGCCGGGGATGGTCACGATGCGGTCGATCACGCCCATGTCCATCACGTCGCCGGTGATTTTGGGCACGAAGTCCGGGCTCCAGCCCTGCATCGGGTGCGGCTTCCAGACCGCGTTTGGCGCCGCCGGGGTGCCGTCCGGGTTTCTCTGCTGCGCCGCGCCGCTGGTCAGCATCGGCGCCTCCGCCGGTTCGCAGACGACGATCTTCGTCTCCGGCCGCTCCTTCGCCAGCACGCGCGCGACACCCTTCAATGTGCCGCCGGTGCCGAAGCCGGTCACCCAGTAATCCAGCGCCTCGCCCTTGAAATCCTCCAGGATTTCCCGCGCCGTGGTGCGCGAATGCATGTCGGGATTGGCCTCGTTCTCGAACTGGCGGGTGAGGAACCAGCCATGCGCGGCGGCGAGTTCCTGCGCCTTCTTCACCATGCCCATGCCGCGCTCGGCCGCCGGCGTCAGCACCACGCGCGCACCGAGGAAGCGCATCAGCCGGCGCCGCTCGACGCTGAACGTTTCGGTCATCGTGATGACCAGCGGATAGCCCTTCTGCGCGCACACCATGGCGAGGCCAATGCCGGTGTTGCCGCTGGTCGCCTCCACCACGGTCTGGCCGGGCTTGAGTTCCCCGCTCTGCTCCGCCGCCTCGATGACGCCGAGCGCGAGGCGGTCCTTCACCGACCCCAGCGGGTTGAACGCCTCGATCTTGACGAACAGGTTCACGTCCGGCGGCGCCAGCCGGCCGATGCGGACCACCGGTGTGTTGCCCACGGTCTCCAGGATATTCGCGAATCGGCGCCCCATCGGTGTCTCCCTGTCCTGCCCGCGGATTGCGGCTGTCGCCATGTCATACACGATGCCGTGGCGAGGCACCTAAACCGAACGTGAATGGCCGCCCCCGGGTGCGGCGGCGGCGGTGCTCAGTCGTTCACGACGTTGAAGCGGCGCAGTTGCTCCGGCGTCAGCGGGCGCGGCGTGTCGTTCGGGATATCGGCGAACTCGGTCAGGAAATCCAGCGACAACTGCATGCGCAGCAGGAACTGGCCGATCTTCGCCGCGGTCTTGGCCGAATATTGCTGGATCAGCTTGATCTCCTCGCTGATCGTCCGCTCGCGCAGGAACGCGCCGAGCGACTCGCGGCGCTGCGCCAGCACCGCCTGCACGGCGGCGGGATCGAGCTGCGTGTCGGGGAAGCGGTTGTTGAACGCCGCGATATCGGTCGGCGGGCTGCGCACGTCGCGCGCCACTTCATCGGCCAGCGCCACGCCGTTGGCGAACATATGCACCTCGAACTGCGCGCCCGGGTCGATGCTGCGGATCACGCCGCCCATGAAGGCGAAGTTGCACGCGCTGGCGCAGCGCGCCCCGCGCGGCACGCGGGCGGCAAGGCCGCGGGCGCGCATCGTGTAGCCCATCTGCAGCCCTTCATCGAGCAGCCCGCCGGGCGAGAAGAACTGCACCTCGTCGATCGGCCCGGCCTGGCGCAGCGCCTCGGCGAAGCGCGCCGCGTCGCCCTGGCCGATGCCGCCCCAGGCCAGCACGATGCGGGCCGCACCGTGCGGGACGGCGGCGAAATGCATGTGCGGCGTCGTCGCGACCTCGGCCCAGGTCAGCGCGGACGGCGGCGCCTCCAGCGCCTGCGCCCGCGCGTGCGGCACCGCCGCGCCGCCGAGCGCGCCTGCCAGCGCCAGCGCGCGCAGCGCCCGCCGCGGCGTCATCACCTCAGGCCTGCTTGGTCCAGGAGCCGCCCGGGCCGCGGCAGAAGCGCGTGTTCTGCGTGGTCTGCTGGCCGTTGATGTAGGCGATCTCCCGCACGTCGCGGCACTGCCCGCCATCGGCCTGCGGCTGCACCCCCACCACCTGCGCCGCGCCGTTCACGCCGGTCTGGCTGGGCGAGGACCAGGTGACCGGCTGCCCGGCCTGCCCCGGCGCCACCGGCTCCGCCAGCGCCTGGCTGGTCGCAGTTTCGGCCCGCTGGCGCTCGGCCGCGTCCAGATGCGCGCCGATGGCGCTGCCGACCAGATAGCCGCCGATCGAGCCGAGCACGCCGACGATCAGCGCGCCGCTGCCGCCGAAACTGTTGCCGAGCAGCCCGCCCGCGATCGCCCCCGCGGCGCCGCCGAGCAGCCCGCCGGCCTGCTGGTCATTCTGCATCCCCGGTACATTCTGGCATGCTGACACCGACATCGCCGCCGCCAGCACCAATCCCCCCGCGCGCCGCATACCGCCCCGCTCCTCCCCCGCCCGCGCGCGATCGTAACGGGCGCAGCCGCGCGACGGCAAGCGCGGAGGCGCCGCCGCTGGCGGGGACGCCGCCATGCCGCTACCGTGCGCCCCGGTCCGGGAATGGGGCGACCCGCACGTGATGCGACACCTGCTGGCGATCGAGGGCATGCACAGGCCGACGATCGCCACCCTGCTCGACCTCGCCGAGAGCTACGTGCTGCTCAACCGCAGCGGCAAGACGCCACGCGACCGGCTGCGCGGGCGCACGCTGATCAACCTGTTCTTCGAGGACTCCACCCGCACCCGCACCAGTTTCGAACTGGCCGGCAAGCGGCTCGGCGCCGACGTGATCAACATGACCGTCGGCAGCAGCAGCGTGAACAAGGGCGAGACGCTGCTCGACACCGCGGCGACGCTGAACGCGATGAACTGCGATCTGCTGGTGGTGCGCCATGCGCAATCCGGCGCGCCGGCCCTGCTGGCGCGCAAGGTCGATGCCGCCGTCATCAACGCCGGCGACGGCACGCACGAGCATCCGACGCAGGCGCTGCTCGACGCGCTCACCATCCGCCGCCATCGCGGCACGCTGGAGAACCTGACGGTCGCGATCTGCGGCGACGTGCTGCATTCCCGCGTCGCCCGCTCCAACATCCATCTGCTCGGGGCGATGGGCGCGCGCGTGCGGCTGGTCGGCCCGCCGACGCTGCTGCCGGCGGCGGCGGAACGGCTCGGCGTCGTGGTGTTCCACGACATGGCGGCGGGGCTGGCGGGCGCCGACGTGGTGATGATGCTGCGCCTGCAGCAAGAACGGATGGCACGCGGCCTGGTGCCCAGCGCACGCGAGTATTTCCGCTTCTACGGCCTCGACATGCAGAAACTCGCGCTGGCGAAGCCGGATGCGCTGGTGATGCATCCCGGCCCGATGAACCGCGGCGTCGAGATCGACAGCGAGGTCGCCGACCATCCGACGCGCAGCGTCATCCGCGAGCAGGTGGAGATGGGGGTCGCCGTGCGCATGGCGGTGCTGGACGTGCTGGCGCGGTCAGGAACCGGCCGATGACCGATCTTCTGTTCACCAATGTCCGCCTGCTCGACCCGGCGAGCGGCCTGGATGCACCGGGCGAATTGCTGGTGCGCAACGGAACCGTCGCCGATCTCGGCGCCGGGCTGGGTCGCCCGGACGGGATCGCGACGCTGGATGGCGGCGGCGCGGTGCTCTGCCCCGGCCTCATCGATATGCGCGTCGGCCTCGGCGAGCCGGGCGAGGAGCACCGCGAGACGGTGGCCTCGGCGGCGCAGGCGGCTGCGTTCGGCGGCATCACCACGGTCGCGGTGCTGCCGGACAGCCGGCGCGCGATCGACGACCCGGCGCTGGTGCGCCTGCTGCGTGCCCGCGGCGAGGAAACCGGCAGCCTGACCGTGCTGCCCTACGGCGCGCTGACGCGCGGCTGCCGCGGCGACGAGCTGGCGGAGCTCGGCCTGCTGCGCGAAGCCGGCGCGGTCGCCTTCACCGACGGCGCCCACGCCATCGGCCCGGCGCGGCTGATGCGGCTCGCCCTCAGCTACGCCGCCGCTTTCGGCGCCCGCATCGTGCAGCACCCGGAGGAGCCGTCGCTGGCCGACGGCGGCGCGGCGACCGAGGGGGAACTCGCGACGCGGCTCGGCCTGCCCGGCATCCCGGCGGCGGCCGAGGCGATCCTGGTGGCGCGCGACATACGGCTCGCGCAACTGACCGGCGGCGCGGTGCATTTCGCCCATGTCACCACGGCGGAGGCGCTGACGCTGATCCGGCGCGGCAAGGACGCGGGCGTCAGCGTCACCTGCGACACCGCGCCGCCCTATTTCGACCTGAACGAGACCGCCATCGGCGACTGGCGCACCTTTGCCAAGCTCTCGCCGCCGCTGCGGGCGGAGGCAGACCGGCAGGCGGTGGCGGCGGCGCTGGCGGACGGGACGATCGATGCGGTGGCGAGCGACCACCAGCCGCACGACCCGGATGACAAGCGCCTCCCCTTCGCCCAGGCCGCCGCCGGCGGCACCGGGCTGGCGACGCTGCTCGGCGTGACCCTGGCGCAGGTGCATGGCGGCACGCTGGCGCTGTCCAGGGCGATCGAGCTGCTGACGGTGGCACCTGCCCGGCTGCTGGGCGCGACCGCCGGCACGCTGGCGAAAGGCGCGCCCGCCGATCTTTGTCTGTTCGATCCGGAACGGAGCTGGCGGGTCGTTGCCGGGTCGCTGCCGGGCAAGGCGCAGAACACGCCGTTCGACGGGCGCGCGCTGGAGGGGCGGGTGCTGGGGACGTGGAAGGCGGGGCGGCGCGTGTCCGGCGGATAGCGCCGCCGCCTGCCATGCGACCGTCAGGTCGGCGCGCCCGGCCGCATCATGCCCATCATCCCGCGACGGGGCACGCGCAGGCCCGGCAGGCAGGTCGATGCCAGGGTCCGCTGCGCCGGCGTCAGCGACGGCAGCAGCTTCTGCGCCGCCTCATGCACCGTCGTGAACGCCTGCTGCCGCGCCTCGAACATCCGGTTCATCATGTCGCGGCGTTCCTCCCATGTCGCCGTCCCCATCGCCTCGTACATAATCTGATGCGCGCCCTGCATCTGCGTGGCCACGCCCTGCACCGTGTCGGCATAGTCGCGCCAGGCCGGTTCCTGCTGCAACGTGACGCCGAGCCCCGTCTTCAGCGCGTCGAGATAGCCCGCCGGATCGGTAAAGCCGCGCCCGAGACCCGGCCCCGGCCCCATCATGCCGGGACCCGCGCCTGTCCCGCCCGGCCCCATCGGCTGCGCCACCGCGGCAACCGCGCCGCCCAGAACGGCGGTCGCAGCCGCGAGCCGGATCAGCCGTGCCATGTCGTGCATCGTGATGCCTCCATTCTCCGCCGCACGCGCAGCGGCCCCGCGGCGGTGCAGGTCCGCCCCGTGCGACGGTGATACCTCGAACCCCGGCGCGCGCCGCTGCCTTGACGTGCGTCAACCTGACCCCGCACCTCCTCGCCTCGTGAGACCGACGTGCGGGGCGCCAGGCCGACTCTCGCCGGCGCGGCGGATCGGCTATATGCGGTCGCGCTTCCGGCATGATGCCGAACGGAGATGGACCGGCCGCGCCATGCTGCCTTTTCCGACCGACCCCGACCCCGATACCGACAGCGCCGAAACGGGCACCGCGCACAACATCCCGCCGCTGCCTGCCGTCGCGCCGCAGGAATTGCTGCCGCCGTCGCCGCGGCTGCCCACTGTGGCAGCACCGCCGCGGCGCCGCCGCGCCCTGCGGCTCGTGCTCACGCTGCTGCTGATCGCCGTGGCCGGTGCCGGCGGCGGGTGGTGGACGCTGCTGCGGCCCTTGCCGGTCGGCATCGTGCATCCCTGGCACGGCGCGGCGATCGAGGCGGTCTATGCGACCGGGCTGGTGGAGGCGGTCGATACCGCGCGCGTCGGCACTACCGTGGCCGGGCGCATCGACGCGCTGCTGGTGGACGAGGGCGACCGGGTACGCCGCGGCCAGGTGCTCGCCCGGCTGGACGACCGCGAGGCGCAGCAGCGGCTGAGCGACGCCAGGGCGCGGCTGGAGCTCGCCGAGCAGGAGCTGGCGCGCGACCAGGCGCTGCTGCAACGCGGCGTGCGCACGCCGCAGGCCGAGCAGCGATCCCGCGAGGAGCGCGACCGCGCCGCCGCCGGCGTCGCCGTGGCCGAGAAGGGCCTGCAGGACTTCACGATCGAGAGCCCCCTCGACGGCATCGTGATGACGCGGCCGGTGGAACCCGGGGAGACCGTCGCGGCCAACGCGGTGCTGTTCACGGTGGCCTCGCCCGCCCGCCTGCGCATCGCCGCCGACGTGGACGAGCGCGACATCCCCCAGGTGCGCATGGGCGCCCGCGTCGCCATCCGCGCCGACGCCTTTCCGGGCGAGGTGTTCGACGCCAACGTGACCAATATCCGCGGCCAGGGCGACGCCGCCTCGCGCACCTACCGCGTGGAGGCCGAACTGCCGCGCGACACCAGGCTGATGATGGGCATGACGGTGGACACCAACATCGTCGTGGCGACGCGCGCCGATGCCCTGCTGGTGCCGACCGCCGCGGTCCGCCACGCGCCGGCGAAAGGCGGGCTGCCGGGCGCGGCCTATGTGTTCCGCGTGCTGCCCGACGGCGTTGCCCGCCGCACGGCCGTGACGCTCGGCGCCGAAGGGCCGGAGGCCGCCGAGGTGCGGGGAGGACTGGCCGCGGACGCCACGCTGGTCGCCGATCCGCCGGAGAACCTGAAGGACGGCATGCGCGTCCGGCCGCTGGCGCCGCCGCGCCCGTGATCCCGCTGGCGCTGCACGTCGCGCTGGCGCATCTGCGCGGACGCAAGCGACAGACCGCGGTCTCGGTGCTCGGTGTCATGCTGGGGGTCGGCATCTATATCGGCATCTCCGGCATGATGCAGGGCTTCCACACGTACTTCCTGCGCCAACTGGTCGAGAGCAACCCGCATGTGCTGATCACCGACGAGGTGCGCATCGCCGCGCCGCAGCCGCTGCAGATGCAGCATCCCGCCGCCGCGGTCGCCGTGCGCCGCGTGCTGCCGCGCGACCCGGTGCGCGGCATCGGCGCCGCCGGCAGCATCGTCGCCGCGCTCGATCGGATGCCGGGGGTCACGGCGGCGCCGATGCTCAGCGGCCAGTTGATCCTGCGCCGCAGCGGCCGCGACTATGCGGTGAACGCGCTCGGCATCGACCCGGCGCGACAGGGAAAAGTGACCAGCCTCGCACGGGACATGGTGGCCGGCAGCCTGACCGCGCTGGCGCGCGAACCGTCCGGCCTGATCCTGGGCCGCAGCCTGGCGGAAAAGATGGGGGTGGCAATCGGCGACAGCGTCGTGGCGCTGGCGACCGGCGGCGGCGAGACCTCGCTGCGCGTCGTCGGCCTGTATTTCACCGGCCTGGAAGAACAGGACCTGTCGCGCGTCTATGTCAACCTGGTGCGCCAGCAATCCATGCAGGCGCGTCCGCGGGTGGTGAACCAGATCGGCATCCGGCTTGCCGACATCACGCGCTCGATCCCGCTCGCGGCGCGCGTGGAGGCGCGCTTCGGCTACAAGACGGCGCCGTGGGAGGAAACCTACAGCCGCTTCCTTGACGTGCTGGCGCTGCAGAACTGGATCATCTACTCGACGCTGGGCGCCATCCTGGTGGTCGCGGGATTCGGCATTTTCAACATCATCTCCACCGTGGTGCTGGAGAAAGCGCGCGACATCG
>JAJZVE010000193.1 GCA_021845835.1 Pseudomonadota bacterium
GATGGCAGGCTTCAGGGTGCGGCATGGACGAAATCGGGTGCGTGGTCATCGGCGCGGGCGTGGTCGGCACCGCGGTGGCGCGGGCGCTGGCGCAGGCGGGACGCGAAGTGCTGGTACTGGAGGCTGCCGAAGGCATCGGCACCGGCACCTCCAGCCGCAACAGCGAGGTGATCCACGCCGGCATCTATTACCCCCGCGACAGCCTGATGGCGCGGCTGTGCGTGCGCGGCAAGCGCCTGCTGTACGATTTCTGCCGCAGCCGCGGCGTTGCCTTCCGCAACTGCGGCAAGCTGATCGTGGCGACCGATGCGGCGGAGATGGCGAAGCTGGACGGCATCCGCGCCGCCGCCGCCGCCAACGGCGTGGACGACCTGCGCCTGCTCACGGCCGTCGAGGCGCGGACGCTGGAACCCGCGCTGGCCTGCACCGCGGCGCTGCTCTCGCCGTCCACCGGGATCGTGGACAGCCACGGCTACATGCTGGCGCTGCAGGGCGAGGCGGGGGCGGCGGGCGCGCTGTTCGCCTTCCGCGCCCCGGTGACCGGCGGGCGTGTCATGCCCCGGGGCGTCGAACTGGACGTGGGCGGGGCGGAGCCGATGGCGCTGCGCGCGCGTCTCGTCGTCAATGCGGCCGGGCTGTCGGCGCCGGCGGTGGCGAGCGGCATCGTCGGGATGCCGCGGCAGATGATCCCGACGCCCTATTATGCCAAAGGCAACTATTTCGTGCTCGCCGGCCGCAACCCGTTCGGCCGGCTGATCTACCCGGTGCCGGTGCCGGGCGGCCTCGGCGTGCATCTGACCATCGACCTCGCCGGCCAGGCCCGGTTCGGGCCGGACGTGGAGTGGGTGCCGGCGCCGGATTACACCGTCGATCCGGCCCGGGCGGAGTCGTTCTACGCCGCCATCCGCCGCTACTGGCCCGATCTGGCGGACGGCGCGCTGCAGCCCGGCTATGCCGGGGTACGGCCGAAAATCGTGCCGCCGGCAATTGCGAAACAGGATTTCGTAATTCAGGGTCCGGCCGCCCACGGCGTCGCCGGTCTCGTCAATCTGTTCGGGATCGAGAGTCCGGGCCTCACCGCGGCGATCGCGCTGGCGGAGGCGGTGTGCGAACTGGCCGACGGCTGACCGGCGCTGCCGCACTGGGGTGCCATAAAAAGATCGACAAGTCGGAATTTTTATTATGCCCTGACCGCAGGCAATCCCAAGTAGGAACGCAGGCGTCCAGTCAGGCAAATGATGATGACAAAGATTATACAAATCGCCGCAGCGGTCGCGCTTGTCGGAATACTGTCTGGCTGTGCGGGATTCGGTTCGCCGATGGGCATGTATGGCGGCGACGGCGGCTATGGCGGTGGTCCGGCGTTCTCTCCAGGCTACGGCGGCTTTGGCGGAATGGAGGGCTTCGGCGGGATGGGCGGCTTCGGTGGCGACGGTGACGGGGACGGCGGCGGCGACTGACGGGCCGCGTCAGGGTGGATCGGGTAGCGCCCGCTGGCCGAGGCGGTGCGTTACCCGCTCTCGGTCCGGGCAGCGTTACGGGATGTTCGCCGTCGCCAGGGCGGCGGCGGGTGTGGCCGCGCCGGCGCCGAATTTCAGGCTGCCGTCCGGTTGTGGCACGGTGATCGGAGAGACAATCACCGGCGCGAGGCCCTCCTTGGTGCTCAGCCCGATCGCGTGCGCGGCGTGCGGCGCCAGATCGACCACGCGCCTGTCCTTGAACGGGCCGCGGTCCTCGATCTTCACATCGATGGATTTGCCGGTTTGCAGATTGGTGACTCTGGCGACCGTGCCGAGCGGCAGATTCTTGCTGGCCGCAACGTTGTTCTGCGGTTCGTAGCGTTTCCCGTCAGCCATCGTCTTTCCGTCGAAGTCGTGCGCGTAGATCGACGCAGTCCCGGATTCCTTGCGCCCGCTGTGATCGTCCACAATGCGGTTGTCGGGCGGCGCCCTGGGCGGTTCCGCGGCAAGTTTTTGCGCCTCCGCCTGCGCAGATGACGAAATATGAATGGCATCATTCGCCAGAAGCGATGGTGTAGATGCCAGTGGAGCCATAATAAAAACGGCAAATGTACCGATATTGATCAAATATAAAGTGGATCGCGAATTTTTCATGTGCGTCATATGGGCCTCCATTGCTACGGAGCAAGAGACGCATTGCGGTGTCAAAGGTTTCGTGATTTCCCATGACAAAAGTTTCAGCGCAAGTTTTGTCAGATCTGACCCTGGTGTACCCAGCGGTTCCAGGCCGACGCGCGTATGTGGAGCGCCGGGCGGGCGCGGCAGGATGCAGCGGCGACCGGCGATGCGCTTCGGCCTCGTTCATCCCCCCAGGTCTCGTTGCAGCGCCGCCGCATAGGCGGCGTACACCACGTCGCCGAAGGCGGTGAAGATCACCCGTTCCGGCAGCGCCGATCCGGCCAGGAAGGCGGCCGTCTCGGCGACCGCGATGGCCGCGGCATGGTCCGGCGGATAGCCGTAGATGCCGCAACTGATCGCCGGAAAGGCGATCGTCCGCACGCCATGTTGCGCGGCGAGCGCGAGGCTGTTGCGGTAGCAGGCGGCGAGCAGCGCCGGCTCCCCCGCATCGCCGCCGTGCCAGACCGGGCCGACGGTGTGGATGACGTGGCGCGCCTTCAGGCGGTAGCCGCGGGTAATCCGCGCCTCGCCGGTCGGGCAGCCGCCGAGCGTGCGGCACTCGGCCAGCAGTTCGGGACCGGCGGCACGGTGGATCGCGCCATCGACCCCGCCGCCGCCGCGCAGCGATGCATTGGCGGCGTTGACGATCGCATCCACGTCCAGCCGCGTGATGTCGGCTGCCATCAGGGTCATGCGGGCGGCGGGCATGCATCCTCCAGCGCCGCGAGCACCTGCGCGGCCTGTACCTCGGGCGGTGGACCGGCATGGACGGCGATGGCGTGCTCCTCCGGCCCCGGCGGCTCCAGCGTTGCCAGTTGGCTCGCGAGCAGGGTCGGCGGCATGAAATGGCCGCGCCGGGCGGCGAGGCGCGCGCCGAGCAGCGCCTGATCGCCATGGAGGAACACCAGCCGCACGCCGCGCCGGCTGCCGACGATGCGATCCCGATAGGCGCGCCGGAGTGCCGAACAGGTGACGATGCCGTTCTCGCCGGCCGCCATTCGCGCGTCGATCCAGGCGGCGATGCGGTCGAGCCAGGGCCAGCGGTCGGCGTCGGTCAGCGGCGTGCCGCCGGCCATTTTGGCGACGTTCTCCGGCGGGTGCAGCGCGTCGCCCTCCTGCAACGGCCAGTGCAGCCGCGCCGCCAGCGCCTCGGCCAGCGTGGTCTTGCCGCTGCCGGCAACCCCCATGACGACCAGCACGCAGGGGGCGCGCATCACGCTCACGCGAGCTTCAGCCAGCGCCGGCCATCGCGCGTCAGCAGCCGGTCGGCCTGCGTCGGGCCGGCGCTGCCGGCGGCATAGGGATGCACCTCGCCGCGGCCTTCGTCCCAGGCGTCCAGCACCGGCTGCACCGCGCGCCAGCCGGCCTCGATGTTGTCGGCGCGCTGGAACAGCGTGCCGTCGTTGATGAACACGTCATACAGCAGGGTCTCATAGCCGGTGTTGTTGGAGCTGCCGAAATAGTCGGCGTAGCTGAACTCCATCCGGACGCCGCCCAGATGCACCACCGGGCCGGGCACCTTGGCGCTGAACTGCAGCGACGCGCCCTCGCTCGGCTGGATATGCAGGGTCAGGATGTTGGGCGTCAGCCGCTCCACCGGCGTGTCGCGGAACAGCGCATAGGGCGCCTGCTTGAACTGGATTGCGATCTCGGTCCTGCGCGTGCGCAGGCGCTTGCCGGTGCGGATGTAGAACGGCACCCCGGCCCAGCGCCAGTTGTCGATGAACAGTTTCAGCGCCACGAAGGTCTCGGTGGTCGAGTCCGGCGCCACGTCCGGTTCCTCGCGATAGCCGCGCAGCTTCTGTCCTTGCAGCGTGCCGGCGGCGTACTGGCCGCGCACCACGCGGGCCTCCGCCTGCGCGCTGCCGAACGGGTGGATGGCGTCGATCACCTTCGCCTTTTCCGTGCGCACCGCGTCGGCATCGAAGGAGTTCGGCGCCTCCATCGCCGTCATCGCCAGTAGCTGGAACATGTGGTTCGGCACCATGTCGCGCAGCGCGCCGGTGCGTTCGTAGAAGCGCGCGCGGCCCTCCACGCCGACCGTCTCCGCCGCCGTGATCTGCACATGGTCGATGTGGTCGCGCTGCCACAGCGGCTCGAAGATGCCGTTGGAGAAGCGCAGCGCCATGATGTTCTGCACCGTCTCCTTGCCAAGGAAATGGTCGATGCGGAACACCTGCCGCTCGTCCAGCACCTTCAGGATGCGCTGGTTGAGTTCGCGGGCGGAGGCGAGGTCGTGGCCGAACGGCTTTTCGATCACCACGCGCCGAAATCCGTCCGGCGTCTCGCGCAGCAGGTTCTCGGCGGCGAGGTGATCGACGATCGGGCCGAAGAAGCGGTCGGCAACCGCCATGTAGAACACGCAGTTGCCCTGGCCGCGCTCACGCGCCGTCTCGGTGAGCCGCCAGCCGATCGCCTGGTAGGTGCGCGGGTCCTGCAGGTCGCCCTGGATGTAGGACAGCCGGTCGCGCAGCCAGGACCACGCCTTTTCGTCCAGTGTGCCGGAGCGGTTGCTGCGCGCGGCGAGGAAGCCGCTGATCGTCTCGTTCTGGTGCTGTCGGAAGACCTCGTCGGTGCCGTCGAGCCGATCGACGCCGATGATGGCGAAGCCGTCGTCCAGCAGCTTCGCGGCGGCGAGGTTGTAAAGTGCCGGCATCAGCAGCCGCTTGGTCAGGTCGCCGCCGGCGCCGAAGATCACCAGCGTCGTCGCCGGGGCCCTGGCGGCCCCGGACAGCGACGCCGGATCGCTGGCCAGCGTCCCGTCGAGCGCCTGTACCGGCGCCGGGGTGTCAGCCGGCATCGCGCACCAGCGCCCGCGCCGCCTCCAGCACCTTCTCCGGCGTGAAGCCGAATTTCCCCAGCAGCGCGGCGATCGGCGCCGAGGCGCCGAAGCTGTGCATGCCGATGACGCGGCCCTGCGGCCCGACATAGCGGTCCCAGCCGATCACCGCCGCCTGTTCGACCGCGAGCCGCGCCGTCACCGCAGGCGGCAGCACGCTGTTGCGGTATTCTTCCGGCTGCCGCTCGAACAGCTCCCACGACGGCATGGAGACGACGCGGGCGCGGATGCCCTCGCGCGTCAACGCCTCCCATGCGCCGGCCACGAGAGAGAGCTCGCTGCCGGTGGCGATCAGGATGATCTGCGGCGCGCCGCCCGCAGCGTCCGCCAGGACGTAGGCGCCGCGCGCCACGCCCGATGCGGCGGCGTAGCGGTTGCGGTCCAGCGTCGGCAGCGGCTGGCGACTGAGGATCAGGCAGCACGGATGTTCCTTCAGTTGCACCACCACGCGCCAGGCTTCGGCGACCTCGTTGGCGTCGCCCGGCCGCAGCACCACCATGCCGGGGATGGCGCGCAGGCCGGCCAGTTGCTCGATCGGCTGGTGCGTCGGCCCGTCCTCGCCGACGCCGATCGAATCGTGGGTAAAGATGTAGATCACCGGCAGCTCCATGATCGCGGCGAGCCGCATCGGCGGCTTCATGTAGTCGCTGAAGATCAGGAAGCCGGAGCCGTAGGCGCGCAGGCCGGACAGCGCCATGCCGTTGCAGATCGACCCCATCGCGTGCTCGCGGATGCCGAAATGCAGGTTGCGCCCGGCGTAGTCCTCGGCCGCGAAGCTGCCGGCGCCCTGGAAGGTCAGGTTCGACTTGGTCGAGGGCGCGAGGTCGGCGGCGCCGCCGATCAGCCAGGGCAGATGCGGCGCGATCGCGTTCAGCACCTTCTGCGACGAGTCGCGCGAGGCAAGGCCCTTGGCGTCGGCCGGGAAGCCCGGGATGTCGGCGTCCCAGCCCGCGGGCAGTTCGTGCCGGTTCATCAGGTCGATCTCGCGCGCGAGGTCGGGGTATGCGGCGTGGTAGCGGGCGAACATCTCCTGCCACGCGCCGCGCAGCTTCGCGCCGCGGGCGCCGATGCCGTCGGCGAACCGCTGATAGACGCCGTCGGGGACGCGGAACTGCGCGTCCTCCGGCCAGCCATAGGCGCGCTTGGCGCCGCGGATCTCCTCCTCGCCCAGCGGCTCGCCGTGGGCCGCGGCGGTGTCCTGCTTCTTCGGCGCGCCAAAGCCGATATGCGAGCGGACGACGATCAGCGTCGGCCGGTCGGCGATGCCGGCGGCCTCGTCCAGCGCCGCGGCGAAGCGGGCGGTATCGTTGGCGTCCGGCAGTTCGATGGTGTGCCAGCGATAGGCGCGGAAGCGCGCCGCCACGTCCTCGCCGAACGCGAGCGCGGTGCTGCCCTCGATGGTGATGTGGTTGCTGTCATAGACCCACAGCAGATTGGACAGCCGCAGATGGCCGGCGATCGAGGCGGCCTCGTGCGACAGGCCCTCCATCATGTCGCCGTCGCTGGCCAGCACATAGATGCGGTAGTCGAGCAGCGGGAAGCCCGGCTTGTTGTAGCGCGCCGCCAGCCAGCGCTGCGCCATCGCCATGCCGACCGAGTTGCCGCAGCCCTGGCCGAGCGGGCCGGTGGTGGTCTCCACGCCCGCGGTCACCCGGTACTCGGGATGGCCCGGTGTCTTGCTGGAGAGCTGGCGGAACTGGCGGATGTCGTCCAGCGAGACCGCCGGCGCGCCGCGCTGCCCGTGCTCATTCACCGCCTTCACGCCGGCGAGGTGCAGCAGGGCGTAGAGCAGCATGGAGGCGTGACCGCAGGACAGCACGAAGCGGTCGCGGCCGGGCCAGTTCGGGTTCGCCGGGTCGAAGCGGAGCGCCGTCTGCCAGAGCGTGTAGGCGACCGGGGCAAGCGCCATCGGCGTGCCCGGATGGCCCGACTTCGCCTTCTGCACCGCGTCCATCGCCAGCGTGCGGATGGTGTCGATGGCGAGCCGATCGAGGTCGGCGGCTTGCGTCGGGCGGTCGGTGCGGGTGCTGGTCATGGGGGTCCCCTGCTGCGTGCTCGGGACATTCTACGCGGTCGCGCGGGGATCGGCTGCCCCCCATTCCGCCCCGCCGCCGCCGGCATGCCAGCGCAGTCACAGCAACGTCCGGCATAATTAAATCGCAACAATCGCGCTGCACGATCTGATTACCCGCGCCTTAAATCACACGCCCGTGAGCACATTTCGGGTTCCCTCACGGGATTGTGCGCCGCTACGAACCGCTTTGCCGACCATTCACTCTTCTGTGAATCACTCTATCGTGAGCGGAGCAAACCTATGAGCGCATCTGGGACCTTGGATCTCGCCAATTACACGACGGTCTGGGATCATAATTTCTCTAGCCAACCAAATCTGAATGGCTTCGGGACGGTCTGGGGTGACGTGCAGGTCCAGAACGGCGCCGCCGTCCTTACCTCCACGGCTGCGAACGGCTGGCCGCAGGCCGGCTTCATGATCACGCCGTCCGGTGCTTCGGCGGGGAACGGCTACGGCCTCTATTCGATCACGATGTCGCTCAGCGACAACGGCGCGGTGGAAGGGCCGGGTGGCTATGCCTGCCTGTGGCCGTCCACCAACAACTGGCCCGGCCCCGAGCTCGACCTGGTCGAGAAGCAGGACGCCAGCAGCGGCACCAACGGCTACTCCACGATCCACTGGGCCGGCGCGAACGGGTCGAACCAGTACAACCCGACGATGCTTGGCAACATCGACGTGACCCAGGTCCACACCTACGCGATGGACTGGGAGCCGGGGCGGATCACGCTCTACGTCGATGGCCAGGAAATCTACACGACCACCCAGAACGTGCCGGCCGACTACGCGGACGGCGGCCAGAACGAGGCGTTCGGCGCGGGCGAGGAGCCGGCCTGGGCGGCATCGCAGCAGGGCAGCAACACCGCCAACCAGGTGCAGGTTTACGACATCGGCTACTCGGCCTACACGCCGGGGGCGGGCAGCACCAGCACACCGAGCACCGGCGGCGGCACCAGCACGCCGGGTACCGGCGGCAC